>CAXUBD010000180.1:0-2920 GCA_964249225.1 uncultured Verrucomicrobiota bacterium
AGATGTTGACCACGACGCCCGAATCCGCGCCTTCACCGAGCTTGGGAAGTTTTACGTCCATAAATTAACAGGCAAACAACTTGGAGCAAATCGCCGCCACTTTCCAGAAATAAATTTTTGCCGACGGGAAAATGACTGCCGACCTGATCCACGCCGCCAAAAAATTAACAACAAGTTCCGCGCTGACCTTTGTGATAAAATCAGAAATCGTTACTTGAGTAGTCAAAAAAACGCGAATGACGCACGCGTTTAAGAATTGGCAAGCCTTTTGCTTAACTTCCTTAATTATTATCTGTTGAACTAATTGATTTCAAAGTATAAAAACGAAGTATCAGGTTCTCAGTCGGAAATGATGGATCGAACAATTGGCCAATATTTTCAAATCTGTGAATAAAAAATTTGGCATATCCGTCCAGAAATCATCCAGCCGCCTTATCCATTTGCAGCTTGGTCTGGCTTTTCTTGCCCAATTATTCAGCAGCAGCCGCGTTCATGGCGAAAACCAAGTTGACTACCGCTACGAATATTATGACGAGGACAACAACCGGATGCGGATTGAAACGCATTCGGTTTATTTCGAACAGAAGCTGATTGATGCCGTCACCGCCAAAGGCGAATTGGTTTATGACGGCATTTCCGGTTCGACGCCAAGCGGCACATATAAATTTCCGGCCAGCGCGGGGAAAATAATTCTGGATAATCTCCACGACATCCGGCGCGCGGTGAATTTAAATTTCGACTGCCAGCTCGGCAATCAAACGCTCACCCCCGGCTTTGCGTATAGCAAGGAAAGTGATTACGAGTCATACGGTCTTTCTCTCAATGATGCGATTACGTTCAATGATAAAAATACCATTCTACAGTTTGGCATTTCGCACAATTTCGACAGCGTTTTGAATGAACTGATCTCCGGCGCACCGCGCGCTTGGCAGGACAAAGCATCCACCGAGGCCATTATTGGTATCTCGCAATTGTTGACGCCGAAGACAATTTTTTCCGCCAACTTTACCTTTGGCTACGAGTCGGGATTTTTGAGCGATCCTTACCGGCTGACCGAGTTCGTCTATCCCGGCCATCAATTCGGAGTCGTAAGAAACGAAAATCGTCCCGGCGTGCTTTCCAAAGAAATTTTTCTTACTTCGATCACCCAGTTTATCCAACCGCTGAACGCCAGCATTGAAGGTTCCTACCGTTTTTACCACGACAGCTACGACGTTTATGCCAATACGTTGTCGCTCACGTGGCATCAATGGCTCGGCAAGCATGTGATCCTCGAACCTGCCTTCCGTTTTTACGAGCAAAGTTCCGCGTCGTTTTATTCGCCGCTGTTTCAAACCGATCCGGCCAGCGTGAATTATTTTTCATCCGATTACCGGCTTTCGGAATTTTACAGTTTGGACGCCGGAATTCAGGCGACAGTCATTGTCAACGACCACTTGCGACTTATCGCCGGTTATCATCGTTATGAGATGCACGGTCTCGATGACACCGTCGCCGCGATGTATCCGCAAGCGAACATATTTACCGTCGGCCTCTCAATTTTATGGTGATGACCAGCCCCAGATCGGCGGAAGAAGCCATCGCCCGCGTCGCGCAATCCGCGCAGACGACCGTCGAAAAGGGTTTGCACAAACTCTCGTTCCGCGCGATGAGCACGGTGTGCAACGTGAATTTTCACGGTGTCTCCGCCGAGGTCGCGCGCGATTTTCAACGCGAAGTCGTCGCGTGGACCGGGCAATTCGAGGCGCGCTACTCGCGATTCATTCCCGACAGTTTGATCGGACGCATCAACGCCGCCGCCGGTGAACATTGGGTGGAAATTGATTCCGAAAGCGAGCGCATTTTTAATCTTTGCCAGGAACTTTTCTTTTTCACGCGCCGTGCTTTTGATCCAACGTCGTTGCCGCTCATAAAACTTTGGAACTGGAAGGCGAATCCGCCCGCGCTGCCGGACGACGAAAAAATCCGCGCCGCACTCGATTTCGTCGGCTGGAACAAAGTCCAGCGCCGCGCCGGTGGAATTTTTTTGCCGCGCGTGGGCATGAGCCTTGACCTCGGTGGCATCGGCAAGGAATACGCCGTGGATTGCGTGATGAACCTCGCCATCCGGCGCGGCATCCCGAACGTGATGGTGGACTTCGGCCACGACGTGCGCGTGCGCGGCCACGCGCCGGATAAAAAATTCTGGTGGATCGGACTCGAAGATCCGCACGCCGCCGGCAAATGCTGGACCGGCGTGGCCGTGACCGACCATGCCGTCGCCACGTCCGGCGATACGCAGCGATTTTTTGAGATCAACGGTCGTCGCTACAGCCACATCATTGACCCGCGCACCGGCTATCCGGCGAACAACGGCTGCCGCGCCGTCTCCGTCATCGCGCCGAGCTGCACGATCGCCGGATTGTTTTCCACGACCGTTTTTATCCTTGGCGAAAAAGAAGGACTCCAGCTCATCGAGACACATCCCGGCGCGGCCGGAGTCATCACCAACAACGTGACGCAGTTTTATACCAAGCGATTCCATGAATACATCCCCGCTTAAAAAATTTACACTGGCGTTGCTGCTCGCCGGAATTTTTTCCACTGCGAACGCCGCGCTCAAAGTCGGCGACGCTTTGCCCGACCTCGCGAATTACAAACTCGAAGGTAAACTACCCGGCTCGCTCAAGGGGAAAATTGTCATCCTGGATTTCTGGGCGTCGTGGTGCCTGCCCTGCGCGGAATCATTTCCGGTGATGGACGAGTTGCAGAAAAAATATGGCAATCGGCTCGTCATCATCGCCGTGAACGTGGACGAAACGGCGGCGAAAAAAGATTTGTTCCTTAAAAAACATCCGGTCGCTTTCACCATCGTCCGCGACGCGGAACAAAAGCTCGTCGCCGACATCTCACCCGAAACGATGCCGACGGCGTTCGTGGT
>CAXUBD010000180.1:2930-3466 GCA_964249225.1 uncultured Verrucomicrobiota bacterium
GTGGTGGACGGCGATGGCAAGGTGCGATTTCTGCACAACGGATTTCACGGCGAGGAAACGCGCAAGCAATACGTCAGCGAAATCGAATCGCTCTTGAAATGATTTTATGAAAACCAAACTGCTTTTCCTGCTGGCGTCGCTGGCGCTTTTGACCGGCAGCGGTTGCGCCAACGTCAAACCGTGGCAGCGCGGAACGATGGCGGATTACACGATGCAGCCCGACCGCGATCCGCTCGGCACCGCGCAGGCGGAACACATTTGGTTCTCGCGCGAGCAGGCCAGCGGCGGCAGCGGCGTGGGCGGCGGCGGCTGCGGTTGTAATTGAAAAAATGAAATTTAAGAAAACGAACCCTCAACCAAAACGCATCATGAAACATTTATTTCACAAATATGCCATCATCCTCGCCGCGCTGCTGCAAGTGCTGTCCATCGTCCGCAACCTCGTCACCAGTCCGGCGGCGAATTCCACCTTTGCCATCGTCCTGCGCTGGACTATCGGTTCGACGGCTGCGTTCGGCGCGTATGATTCTGTTTCC
>CAXUBD010000180.1:3476-4010 GCA_964249225.1 uncultured Verrucomicrobiota bacterium
CCGGCGTATCTATTCCGACTCATTTTATTTCTTTTCAAACCAATATCGTTCTGACAGTCGGAGCATTTTATACAAACAACATCGTCGTGACGAATACAGGAACCGATGCCGGCGCATATTTTGATTTAACCAATAGCGCCAGACTAGATTCCGGGCAAATTGGTAATGGTGCAACTACTACAGTCTGCCTGCCGACCGGACTCACCCTAAAGGTCTTCGACTTTCCGTCGAAAGTTTATCTTTATGGCGCTATTTATGGGACGCCTACAATTGTAAGCAACACTGCCCGCGTAAGTGTTGATGCTGGATTTTCTGGAAAAGGCGATATTTACACAAATATTTTTTTCACCGTCCTTGCCGCCAGTTCTCCACCCATCATCACCAATCAACCCACGAGCATCACCAACCTGGTCAGCAGCAACGCCACATTCAGCGTCACGGCGGGCGGCACTGCGCCATTGAGCTACCAATGGTTTTTAAACACGAACCCCGAGTTGAACATGGCCCCAAAAACTACGAACACCCACCCCAACA
>CAXUBD010000180.1:4020-5786 GCA_964249225.1 uncultured Verrucomicrobiota bacterium
CTGTTGCCCAATGCCACCAACACATCGCTCACGCTCACCAACATCCAGCTCACGAACGCGGGCTTTTATGGCGTGACCATCACGAACTCCGCCGGGTCGAGCAACAGTTTGAACGCGTTGCTCACCGTCTGGCAGCCGCCGGTCATCACCAATCAGCCCGTCAGTTTCACGAACGTCGCCGGCGGCAACGCCGGCTTCAGCATCGTCGCGGGCGGCACACCGGCGATCACTTATCAATGGCAGTTCAACACGAACACCGCGTTGTTGAGCGCGACCAATTCTTCGCTCAACCTCACCAACGTCCGCGCGAGCCAGTCCGGAACTTATTCCGTCGTCCTCACGAATTCCGCCGGCTCGCTCACCAGCGCCCCGGCGTTGCTCGTCGTCACCACGCCCGCGTCACCGCAGATCGCCGCGCCAACGAACGCCGGCGGAATTTTTCAATTCACTTTTAATCCTGTCATCGGACTCACCAATTCGGTGCTGACCAACGATACCGTCAACGGCGGAAGCTGGGTGGTGCTCACCAACATATCGCCGCCCGCGACGACGAATCCTGTGACCGTGTCGGACACCATCAGCGGAACCAATCGCTTTTACGAGGTGCAAATCATTCCCTGAACAGCGGCTGGGATTTGTTTCGGCATTGATAGTTTGAACTGTCAGGCTGGATGCCCTATCAAATGTTAATGCGACGTTTTTTCATCGCCCGGATTTTTTGTTTATGTCTCGCGGCGTTCATCGCCCGTGAGTCGTCGGCGCAATTGCCGACGACTTTTGCCCTCGCGCCCGCCGCAAATCATACGCAGGTGAAATTGCTTTTGTCTGCCGATACCGCGAAGCCCGGCGACACGATTCTCGTCGGCGTGGATTTGAAGATGGAACCGGGCTGGCACACTTACTGGAAAAATCCCGGCGCGGCGGGCATGGCCACCGAAATCAAATGGCAATTGCCGCCCGGCGTGACCGCCGGAGAAATCCAATGGCCGCTGCCCAAAAAACTTCCGCCGATTGAAGTCACGACTTACGGCTATGAAGATGAAGTGATGCTCATCGTGCCGCTGAAAATTGAAACCAATTTTCCAGCGGGCGAAATTGATTTGAAAGCAAATGTCTCGTGGCTCGAATGCAAAGACGTTTGCATTCCGGCAAATCAAAATGTCGAAGCGAAGTTGAACATCGGCATCGAAACAAAAACTTCCGTTGATGCCGCAACAATTGATTTATGGAAACAAAAGGTGCCTCAAGCTCCATATCAAACCGCGCACAACAACAATGTCATCGTGGGAGGAATTTTCCCTTTTGATTTTTATTGGGGAAAAGTTACGAATGATACTCGACCATTGATAATTCAACTTCTTGAGAAATCAATTTGGGAAGATGGCGAATGGAAACGCGCAATCAAAATAGATTTTTTTCCGTATTCTAGTGAAAATATTGAAATTCAAGCTGAAACGGAAATTGTTACAAACTTACTTGATGAGTGTTTACAAAAGCCGGTTAAAAAATACTCTGGCGATTGGCCGAAGGAAATAGGTGGCGTGATGATTTTAGAGGGTGAACATTCTCGAATTGGCTATGATCTAAAACTTCCTGTTGCTGAATTTCCCACCAAGGAAAGTTTAGCGACGCAAGACGCAGCGGTAATTCAAAGAGAAGCCCAAGATTTAACACAGAAAAATTCAGAGACACGAGATTCATCTCCGATGCTGTGGCAAATGCTGCTCTACGCCTTCATTGGCGGATTGATTTTGAACATCATGCCG
>CAXUBD010000181.1:0-4844 GCA_964249225.1 uncultured Verrucomicrobiota bacterium
AATGCCGCTTTCGTCGCCGAAGCTGGCGACGGGTTTGGAAAGTTGCTTGTGGATCTCCACTTCGTAACTCGGCTTGCCCTGGCGCGCGATGAAGCCGACAATCTGCTCGATCTCCTGGTCGGTGATGAGCGCGCCCTGGGCGCGGATCAATTTGGCCGAACCGGGCGGCAGGTAAAGCATGTCGCCTTTGCCGAGCAATTTGTCCGCGCCCATCGCGTCGAGAATCGTGCGCGAGTCCACTTTCGCGGCAACTTGAAATGCGATGCGCGCGGGAATGTTCGCCTTGATGACGCCGGTGATGACGTCCACGGAAGGCCGTTGCGTGGCGACGATGCAATGGATGCCCGCCGCGCGCGCCATCTGCGTGATGCGCGCGATGGCCATTTCCACATCGGCAGGCGCGACGAGCATCAAGTCCGCGAGCTCGTCGATGATGACGACGATGTAGGAAAGTTTTTCGGGAATGACGATGTCTTCGTCGCGCGGCACGACGATTTGTTCGTCCACTTCGACGGCAAAACCATCCGCGCCCGGTTCAACTTTTTCTTTCTTCGCCATCAACGGCAATTCAGGTTCCTGCGGCGGCGCAAGCTTGTCCTTTGGACGGTCGTTGAACGATTTGATGTTGCGGACATTGACGCGCGCAAAAATCTGGTAGCGTTTTTCCATTTCGTTCACGACCCAGCGCAGCGCGAGCAAAACTTTTTTCGGATCGGTCACGACCGGCACGACGAGATGCGGCAGCGCGTTGTATTGCTGAAGCTCGACGACTTTCGGATCAATCATCACGAAGCGAAGTTGATCCGGCGAAAAACGGTAAAGCAGCGATGCGATGATGGAATTGATGCAAACGGATTTTCCCGAACCAGTGCTGCCAGCGATTAGGCAGTGCGGCATTTCCGCGAGGTCGGCGATGATCGGATGGCCATAAACGTCCTTACCAAGCGCGATGGGGATGCGCGCCTTGGTGTTGCGCCATTCATCGGACTCAAACAAATCGCGCATGATTACTTTGGTTTTAATTAAATTCGGAACTTCCACGCCGACGGAACTTTTTCCGGGAACCGGCGCGAGGATGTTGATGCGCTCGGCTTTGAGGGCAGCGGCGATGTTGTTGGAGAGTGCGGCGATTTTTTCCAGCTTCACACCGGGCGCGGGATGCAGTTCGTAACGCGTGATGGTCGGGCCTTTGGTGATGTCGCCGAGTTGAACCTCGATGTCGAACTGCGCGAGCGTCTGCTGCATGAGCCGCGCGTTGGCCATGAGTTCCTCTTTCGACTCGGTCGGCTTGAGCGTCATGTCCGCGTGCTGGAGAAAATCCATCGGCGGCAATTGATAATTCCCGATCATCGGCGTCTGCGCGACGGTGATGGGTTTCGGCTTTTTCGGCGCACGGGATTTTGCCGGCGCAAGGCCGATGATTTTAATTTCCGGCTCGGCTTTTTCTTCGGTGGATTTTTCGGGATCAATTTTTTCGGCAACGGGTGTTTCGTTTTTTTCTTCAACAGATTTTTCTTCGTCCGGTTTATTGCCGAGAATTTCGTCCGTCGCGGCGGCGGCGATTTCCGTGGCCGGAATCACTTCGCTTTCGTCATCAGGCGCAATCGGCGCGGGAATTTTCGTTTCCGGCAAAGTCGTCTTGCGGTAGCGCGGACCTTTGGACTGCGGCACGCTCAAATCGCGGACGGTCGGTTCGGGCACCGGCTGCAAATCCGCGCCGAGGCCGGAGCGCGCGACTTCGTCCTGCAATTTCTTCGCCTGGCTTTCCAAATCGCGTGCGCGGCGTTCGAGCAACGCTTCGTCGGCGGATTTAGTGACAGTTTCTGCCGCGTTTTTTTCTTTCAGCAGATCGCGGATCCATTCGCCGAGTTTGAAATTGGTCAGGAACAGCAGACTGATCAGGCACAGCGTCGCGTAAACTATCGTCGCGCCGACATTGCCAAGCAGGCAGAAACCATATTCGTAATGCGCCGTCTGTCCGTAAGTCGCGTAACCGAGCCACCCGCCCGCGCTTTGCGAGCCGATGCTTTCGCGGACTTTTCCGAGCAGCCCCGCGCCGTCCATGATGTAAAGCAAGCCCGTCAGCGAAAGCAGCAGAACCGACGTCCAGAGCAGCGACCAGCGCAAACGTTCGCGCAGGTAGCCGAGAAAATTCAGCAGATACGCGACGCCGAACAGCGCGAGCAGCCACGGCAAAAGATAACCGACCAAGCCGAATGGAATAAATGACAACCACGCGATATACGCGCCGACGGTGCCGATCCAGTCGTGAACCGGTTTGTTGTGCGGATCGCGAAAAAAAGAAAGGTCATAACGATCAAACGACAATTGCGCGACCAGCAGCAGCAGCGCCGCCGCCAGCAGCGCCACACCGATGACATCGTTGAAACCGTGACTGGGATTCGCACCCGACTTTCGTGACATGAACGCAACGTAGCAATTCAGCGCGGCGACTTCAAAGTTGAAAAAGGATTATTTCATCCCGTTTTGGTTCAATTCGCGCTTGCCAATCCGCCGCCGGATTGCCACGCTGACAACCCGATTTTGATTGCGCGGTTAGCTCAGTGGTAGAGCATTACCTTGACACGGTAGGGGTCGGAGGTTCGAACCCTCCATCGCGCACCATTTTACAGTTGGAGATTTTTAACGGGGATTTTTACTTCCGCGATTTCGTGTCGGACGCTTCCGCCTCATCCATGCCGGGAAACGCCAGATAATTTTTTGCGTTCGCGTAGCAGATGTTTTTGATCATCGGGCCGAGGAGTTTTTCGTCGTCAGGAATTTCCCCGTTTTCCACATCACGCCCGATCAGATTGCAGAGCGTGCGGCGAAAATATTCATGGCGCGGATAACTCATGAACGAGCGCGAGTCCGTGATCATGCCGATGAAACGCGAAAGCAGGCCGAGATTGGAGAGCGCGTTAATCTGCATTTCCATGCCTTCCTTCTGGTCGAGAAACCACCAACCGGAACCATATTGGATTTTGCCGGGAATCGTGCCGTCCTGAAAATTACCAATCATCGTGGCGAACGCATAATTATCCGCCGGGTTCAAATTATAAATGATCGTCTTCGGCAAAGCATTTTCCGAATCCAGTTTGTCGAGATACGCCGCGAGCGTCTGCGCTTGCGGCCAATCGCCGATTGAATCAAAGCCCGTGTCGGGTCCAAGTTGCTTGAGCAAGCGCGTGTTGTTGCTGCGCAGCGCGCCGAGGTGAAGCTGCTTCGTCCAGCCGCGCTTCGCGTCAAGCTGACCGAAAAACAGCATCATGTAGGACGCGAACTGCGAATGTTCCAGCAGCGAAACGGCTTCGCTCTTGCGCGCCTTGTCAAAAATTCCGGCGGCAATTTTTTCAGAGCAAAAATCCACGTAGCAATGGCTCATGCCGTGGTCGGACAACCGGCAGCCTTGCGAATGGAAAAAATCGTGGCGTTTTTTTAATGCCGACGTGAACGCGCCGAAGCCGTTGACGTCAATGTTTGCAGCGGCGGAAAGCTGCTCGACCCAGTGATTGAAATGAAACGGCGCATTGACCGTCAGCGCCTTGTCGGGTCGAAACGCCGGCAACATTTTCGTCGGATGCCCGGACTTCGCAAAGAGGCGATGGTCGGCCAGACTGTCCACGGGATCGTCCGTCGTGCAGACGACTTTCACCTTGAATTTTTTCAAAATGCCATGCGTCGTCAACGCGGGCGCGGCGAGTTTTTCGTTCGCGATTTTCCAGATTTTTTCGGCGGATTTTTCATCGAGCAATTCGCTGATACCGAAGTAGCGTTTCAATTACAGGTGCGTCCAGTGGAAAAGCGGATTGCGCAATGTGTTAGGAACGGTTTTTGCCCAGGCCAGAAATTTTTCGTAGGGCGGCGCATCGCCGGTGCAGAATTTTTCCGCGATGCCGTTGCTGCGCATCGCGCGCCATTTGTAATGGTCGCCGGCGAGCCAGATTTCAAACAGGTTTTTGAACTGGCGATTATTCGCGATGTCGCGCGGCGAAATGTGGCAATGATAATCGAAGACCGGCTCGGCCTCGGCGAACTTATGATACAGTTTGCGCGCCGTTTTGGTGCCGAGCAAAAAATCTTCGTGGATGAAGGCCATAATTTACTTTCCCAAAAGTAGCGGCTTCATGTGCCGCTCGAAAAGATTTTCCGTCACGTTTTTGGCGACAATCGCCTCGTGTTTTTTGAGCGCGTCCAGATAGCGGTCGCCATTTTTCGCGGCGACCTTGAAGCTGACGTGCAGCAACTGACGCAAGCTCGGATTGTAATTTTTATTTTTCTGATCGTGGCGCAGCGCGGAGACGAATTGTTTTGAACCCCAGCCATTGACCTTCGCGGCGGACGGCAGTTTCTTTTTATCAATGTCAATCACGCTGGCGTAAGGCGCGCAAAATTCATCAACGTGCCCGATCGCGTAGGCGTAAATCTCCTTGGCGATTTCCAAGCCGTCGCCGCCCGCTTCCGCGAGACCGATGAGTTCTTCGAGCCACGTCGTGCCGGCGGTTTTAATGTGCAGTCCCGCGCCAAATTTTTTCAGCGCCTTGCGGATCGGCGCGTAGATGGAAAATTTATCGCTGCCGGAATGCACGCTCAATTTCAGCGACGCGGGCAAACCGTATTTCTCGATGGCGAAGGCGATGACGGCGAGATCTTCGTTGAATTGTCTTTCAAACTGTTTGAGGTCGCCGACGTAATCCACGCCTTTGTTGAAACGGCCGGTGAATTTCGGCGCGATGGTTTGCAGCGGAATTTTTTCGTCCGCGAGCGCGGCCAAAATAATTAAAAGTTCCGGCGGCGTCTGCGGGCTGTCGGTTTCGTCCATCGAGACTTCGGTGATGAAATTC
>CAXUBD010000181.1:4854-5378 GCA_964249225.1 uncultured Verrucomicrobiota bacterium
CGAGCAATTCGTGCGGCGTCTGCGGCGAATCCGTTGCGTCCATGGAAATCTCCGCGATGATTTTTTCCGCCCCTTTGGCCTTGGCGATGTGGCGGTAAATTTTCCCCGCGTCCTGCACCGCGAGCAGAAATTTATTAGCGACGCGCTCGACTTCCGCGCGCGTGATTTCAAAACGATGGCTTATTTTCTGAATGGAAATTTTTCCGATGAGTTCGGGATGGCGCGAGATAAATTTTTTCACGTCTTTCGCGTCCGCCGGTTTGCCGATGGAATCGGCAACGTCAATCGTGAAAAAATCCGACGGCGCGATGAAGCGATCAACTGTTTCGAGCCGGATGTGGTCGGCGTCAACGTGATAAGATTTTTTCCAGCCGAGCGCCTTCACCGCCGCGTCCGCCTCGGCGCGTAAACTGGACGGCTCGGTGCCGATGAACGTGTGTTCGCGGTTTGATTTGTTCCAGACCGGCACGACTTCCACGCCGAGTTGGGTGGCAAGAATGCAGGCCTGAAGCTGTGCCTTGCCT
>CAXUBD010000181.1:5388-5774 GCA_964249225.1 uncultured Verrucomicrobiota bacterium
GCCCATGCCGAACGAAAATTTGCCGAGCGGTAAAAATTTGCTCATAAAATTGATTGGATGCGCAAACTCTAACAAAACCAACATTCAAAAGGCCATATTCTTTTGCAGATTTGCTTGAAACTTCTGCACCCGAATTTACCCGGAAACCGCGCGTTCAACCTTGCGACCGGATTTTTTTCCAGAGCCAACCTAGTGGATCGTAATACTCGTCCACCACGCGCTCTTTCAATGGAATGATCGCATTGTCGGTGATCGTGATGTGTTCGGGGCAGACTTTCGTGCAGCACTTGGTGATGTTGCAAAACCCGATGCCTTGCGACTGCTTGAGTTCCGGCAGACGATCTTCCGTGTCGAGCGGGTGCATTTCCAGCGCGGCGGTGTAAACC
>CAXUBD010000182.1:0-5771 GCA_964249225.1 uncultured Verrucomicrobiota bacterium
AGTCAAAACAAGCGAAAGCAGAATTTTTTTATAGTTTCAATTAAAATTAAATTGCTGATTAGTAGGAAAATTACAATAAAAATCCCGCCAGGCACGCGGTCATGTAAGCGGCGAGCAGGCCACCAACCATCGCGCGGAAACCGAGCTGGGCCATTTCGCTGCGGCGTTCCGGCGCGAGCGAGCCGATGCCGCCGACCTGGATCGCGATGCTGGAAAAATTGGCGAAGCCGCACAACGCGTAGGTCGCAATCGTGAAACTGCGCGGATCGAGCGCGAGCGTTTTTGCGTTGGTCGTGAGGTCGAGGTAGCCGACAAATTCATTCAGCACGATGCGTTCGCCGAGGATTTGCCCGATGCTCAAACAATCTTTTATTGGCACGCCCATCAAAAAGGCGAACGGTGCGTTGACCCAGCCGAAAAACATTTGCAGCGTGACCGGATTTTTTACGCCCAAATGCGTCTGCGGAAATCCGACAACGTAATTCGCCAGCGCGATGATGGCGATGAACGCGATGAGCATCGCAATAATATTCAGCGCGAGATGAAAACCGTCGCCTGCGCCGCGGCAAATCGCGTCAATGGAATTTGCCGTCGTGCGCGGAACGGTCGCGGGCGACGTGCCGGCTGTTTCGCTGACTTGCGTTTCCGGCAGCATGATTTTGGCGATGAGCAGCGCGGCGGGACAATTCAAAACGGAAGCGGTCAGCAAATGTCCGGCGGTGTTTTGATAACCGGCGGCCATGCCCATCGCCGCGTAAACCGCCGCGACGCCGCCCGCGATGTGCGCCATGCCGCAAACCATGATCGTCATCAATTCGCTGCGCGTCATGCGCGGGACGTAAGGCCGGATGACGAGCGGCGCTTCCGTTTGCCCCATGAAAATGTTTGCGGCGGCGGAGAGCGTTTCGCTGCCGCTCGTGCCCATCGCCTTGCGCATCACGAACGCGACGGCGCGCACAACTTTTTGCAAAATTCCCCAGTGATAAAACAGCGCGGACAACGCCGACACAATGACAACGGTGCCGGTGACGAGAATCGCAAAAACCAGACTGTGTTCCGGCCCGAACGCCTTGCCGAGCAAGCTTGAATCCGCGAGCGGGCCGAAAACAAACTTGGTTCCGTCGGTGGAAAACTGGATTAATTTCTGGACGACTTTGCCGGCGAATTCAAACAGTTTTGCGCCCCACGGCGTTTTCAAAATCAAAAGTGCAAGCGTGAATTGCAGGCCGACGCCCCAGATCACCGTGCGCCATGGAAAATTTTTCCGGTTGTAGGAGATCGCCCACGCGATGGAAAGCATCGTGATCCAACCGAACAGGCTGATGAATCGCAGTTCCATTTATTTTTTGCAAACCGTTTTGCACGCTTCCTTGTAAATGTGCGGATGCAAAACGCCGACGAATGGAAGATTGCGGTAACGCTCGGCAAAATCAAGCCCGTAACCGACGACAAAAAAATCCGGCACTTTGAAGCCGACGTAATCGGCCTTGATTTTTTCCACGCGCCGTTCCGGTTTGTCGAGCAGCACGCAGACTTTTATCCGGCGCGGCTTGAGCGCGCGCAATTTCGGCAGCACGCGGCTCAAGGTTTTTCCCGTATCCAAAATATCATCCACGAGCAGTACGTCGCGCCCGCGCACGTCAATGCGCAGTTCCTTCGTGAACACCAGATCGCCGGATTCCGTGCCGAGGCCGTAACTGGAAACGCCGATTAAATCCAAACGCAGCGGCACATTCAAATGCCGGATCAAATCCGCGAGAAACATCACCGTGCCGCTCAAGAGCGAGACGACGACCGTTTCGTGCCCGCGAAAATCGCGCTCGATTTCGCGCGCCAGGATTTTCACGCGCCGCGCGAGTTGCGCTTCGGTGATAAGCACCCGCTCGACTTCTTTGCGCCAGCGCGCGGGGACATTTTGCGCGGCGACGGCGTTTTTTTTGAAATTTGCCTTGGCCATCGGCGGTGAAGATGGATGATTGAATGGAAATTGCCGAGAGTTTTTTCGCGTCACGCGGGTTGTTTCAACGCGGCGATCATCTGCCGCACGAGCCAGTCGGCTTCCGGCTGGTTGTTCAGATTTTTCGCCAGCGTGAATTCCTTGCCGGTGCGCGTGCGGATTTTCAGATCGTGATATGCCGCGTGGCCGGCGGTCGCGCCGATGTCGCTGGTGATGCTGGCGATTTCCGAAACCTTGAACGCGCGCGCTTTTTTGAAGTTCAGCCACGCGGTTTCACTTTTCACTTCGTCGCCGACAATGATGACGCGGCTGCGGTGAAACCAAAGATCAAAAACAAAAGCCGCCATCAGCAGGTCAATCGCGCCGAACACGAGCGGAAAAATAAGCGGCGCGTGTTTCCAGACGAGCAGGACGACGATGCCCGTCCAGATCAAACAGAAAATGGCTGCGCCGGACGTGAAGCCGGGATTGCGCCCGGCGGGAAAAATAAATTCTTTTCCGTCCGGCAGAGCGTTGACTTGGATTTTTGAGCGGATTTGTTTGCGGACTTCGTCGAGCGACATTTGGTATCGCGCCGTCGGGTCGTCGGAAATTTCCAGCGGTCCGGGCAGTTTGAAAACAGGCACTTCAAACGACGCGTGGAAATTCGGCCCGCGCAAAGCCGCCGCCGCTTCGAGCCGCCAGTGAATTCCGTCACCGAACGTCACCGTTGATTCGGGCAGGCTGTCAGGCAGTTTGAAAAAAACCGGGATGCCCGTCGCGTTCAAATCCGTTTGCGGCAGATCGGCGCGCAGCCATTTTTCGTCCTGCCAGAGAATTTTTTCCAGGGTCTTGCCGCTTTGCCCGGAACCGTTTGTCGTCCGGCGAAAACAGCTCAAACGCAGATGCAATCCGTGTTGCGGCTGCAATTTTCCGCGCACTTGAATCTCGCCTTCAAGCGTGCCGCCGGATGCGGCGGGAACGGCGGCCATTTCAAAAATGCTCTGGCCGAATTTACGCCACGCGAGCGTCGTGTTCAGCGCGAAAAAAATCATGGCGAGGCCGATTACGGGAAAAATCAACGCGATGAGCGCGGTGTGGTTGCCTTGATGTAATTGCTGCGGGACGACCGCCAGGGAAATCACGGCGGAAGCCGCGCACCAGAACGCGACAAAAATCCAGAGAATCCCGACGGCCTTGCCCGACGAGGAAGCGATCCGGCCAGCGGCCCAGTCTTTTCGTTTGAGCCATGGTTTTGCATCGTTCGTTTTTGCGGCATTTGTTTTCAGCGCGTGTTTTTTGGCGCTGATGCCGAAAATGAGCGCGATAAGTCCGCCGCAAACGACGGCGGCGCTTAACAATCCCATCGCCAGTTTTTTTTCCATTCTAAATCCGCTGCCAACTTCGTCGTGCAACAGAAACACGAGCGCGAGAATCGCCACGATGGCAAACGGCAGGGACAAAATCATCGCGCGATTGCGCGCGGCTTTTGAATCTGTCTGCGCGGCGGATTCGTCTTTGAAAATCAAACTTTTCCAGTTTTTCATCGCGCAAATTAAATGTGTTTCGAATCGGTTTCGTCTTTGACGACGTAGCCGGTTTCCTGGCGCTTGAAGTTCACTTCATTTTTTTTGACATAGGCGGCGAAGACGTCGTCGGCGCTCATGCCGAGTACTTGCGCCATGGAAATCAGAAAATGGAACAGGTCCACGACCTCGACGCGCGCGTTTTGTTCGTCGAATTTCTGATACTTCGCCCACCATTTCCACGGCACGCTGTCGGTCAGCTCGGCCATTTCCTGCGACATGGCGCGGCAGTAATTCAGAATCCATTTCGTCTTGTCCGCCTCGCTCATGCCGTCGGTTTGGACGCCGATGCGTTCGTTCAAGGATTTCTGCATGCGGAACAGTTCGCGGAGTTGGTCGGGATTTTCCATGCGTGACAGAATACAGAAGCCGGAATTCAGAAGCCAGAATTTAGAAAGTTGTTTTGCGTTTGAATGGAATGTGGTTAAATTTGCCGCATGACCGTCGAACTGCCGGTGGAACAAATGAGCGTGGCGGAAAAACTCCACGCGATGGAGATGCTTTGGGAAAATCTATGCCGCGACGAAAAAAACATCCCCGTTCCGCAATGGCACAAGGATTTGCTGGACGAGCGCGAGCGGTTGATCGGTGCAGGCAAAGCGCGTTTTGAGGATTGGGAAACCGCCAAAGCGCGGATCACCAACAAAGTCCGTGAATATTGAAATTCTCGATCTTGCCGAACTGGACATTCTTGACGGCTTTCATTTTTATGAATCGCAGGCAGCAGGTTTGGGTTCGCATTTTCTGGACTGCATTTATTCGGACATCGAATCACTCCGGCTTTACGCGGGAATTCATCTGAAGCCGCAAAAAATTTCCACCGGCTTTTGGCGAAACGATTTCCGTTTGCGATTTACTATTCCGTTGCAAACGAGACGGCTTTCGTTCATGCCGTCGTTGATTGCCGCCGCGATCCGGCCTGGATCAGGCAACGACTGAAATAATTTCCAAGAAATTTCCGCTTTGAACTTCGTGCGCAAACGCCTATAAAACCTCATGCCTACGCTCATAGCCAATGGCGGCCCGGTGATCTGGCTCATCCTGATCGCCGCCGCCATCGCCGTCGCCGTGTTCATCGAACGCGTGCTGCACTGCCACCGCGCGCAGATCAACTCCGCCGAATTTCTCAACGGCGTGCGCAACGTGCTCAAGCGCGACAATGTCGTCGAGGCGATTTCCATTTGCGACGCCACGCCCGGACCCGTCGCGCGGCTGGTAAAGGCCGCGATCCTGAACCGCGATAAAGGCCGCGACCGCGTGCGCGAAGCCGTCGAGGAAGCCGGTCTGACCGAAGTGCCGTTGCTCGAGGAAAAATTAAATCTGCTCGCGACCATCGCGCAAATCGCGCCGCTGCTCGGTTTGCTCGGCACGATTCTCGGCTTCATCCACACGTTCACGCAACTGCAAGCCGACGGCCTTTACGCCCACATCAGCGGCGACCATTCGCTGGCGTCCGGCATTTGGGCAGCGCTCATCTGCGCGGCGGCGGGAATCGCCGGCGCGATTCCCACGCACGCCGGCTACAATTATCTCGTCAGCCGCATCAACAAAATCGTGCTCGACATGGAACGCGCCGCCAGCGAAATCGTCAACATCGTCACCGAAAACGGCAACGGCAAATGAAATTTCCGCGCCAGTCAAAAATTCTGCGCAGCCAGTTCGACGCGGCACCGTTCGCCGCCGTTTTATTTCTGCTCGTCATTTTCCTGATGCTCGGCGCGTTGTTGCCGGTGCAAGGATTGCACGTGGGGCTTCAGCCGCCAGCCGCCGGCGATTTGCCCGGCACGGACAAACCGACCATCGCCGTGGCGGTGGATTCGATGGGACGATTTTATTTCGCCAATAAAATTGTCGGCAGCGAAGCGGAACTGAAATCGGATTTCACCAACGCCGTGAAAAATTCCCGCGCTCCGCTCGCGCTCGTCATCCACGCCGACAAATCCGTGACTTACGACCAGCTTCTGCGCCTGACGCTGCTCGCGCGCGACGCCGCAATCCAAAACTCCCTGCTCGCCACGCTGCCGCGCGGTTCTGTTGTGGGGCTGCTTCGCCGGGGAACTGCGAGATACCGATCGAGCGGAGCTACCGCTCGCTCACATAATAGCGCTCGACCGCGTTCAGCCCGGCATCGAGCTGGTACACGATCGGCTGTCCGGTCGGGATTTCCAGCGCGGTGATGTCGTCGTCGGCGATGCCCGACAGATGCTTGACCAGCGCGCGCAACGAATTGCCGTGCGCGGAGATCAGCA
>CAXUBD010000183.1:0-4358 GCA_964249225.1 uncultured Verrucomicrobiota bacterium
ATCGCAAGGTTCACGGGTTTGTAAATTTATTTTTTTCGCAAAAGGATTTGTTCCATCGAGGCGTTCGTCGGCAGGCGGAACAATAAAATCAGCATATACCCCGCCATCGCGATGTTGCCTAAAAGTAAAATCGCCACGAGCCACAGCACGCGCGCGAGGTTGGAAGTTTCCTTGTAGGCGAGCCACGCCCAAAAAGTCAGGAACGCAAAATAAGTGTCGAACAGCGTCGCGATGAACCACGGATGCAGCACGACGGCGCGCGGCGTTTCCCAGAGCGTGCATTGCACGCTGGCCCAGCTCGTCACGCAGAGCATCGTGACGACGACGCAACTGAAAGCGATGCGCAGAAACCAGATCATAAAATTCCTTTCGATGATTGCAGCGTGGGATTGTTTGGCCGCGTGTAAACCGCTTGGACCACGGAAATATTCCGCATCGCGAACGCGGCTTCGCAGTAGCTGAAATAGTAATTCCATTTGCGGATGAATTTTTCGTCGAAGCCGAGCGCGCGGATTTCTCCGAGTTTTTGATTAAATTTTTCGCGCCAGAGTTTGAGCGTCTTCGCGTAGGAATTTCCCATGTCGAGAAAATCGTGCAGAAATAAATCACCGGTTTTATTCAATGCTTCATTGACGCGTCCGACCGAAAGCAGCAGCGAACCGGGGAAAATGTGTTTCTGAATCCAGTCCACATTTTTGCGCAGCGAATCGTAGCGCGAATCGGCGCAGGTGATCATTTGCAGACCGAGCAGGCCGTCGCGCTTCAACAATTCGTGGCACTTCGCAAAATAAATTTCGTGATACGCGTGGCCGACAGCTTCAAGCATTTCGATGGACGCGATCTTGTCGAACTGGCCAGTAATGAGCCGGTAATCCATGAGTTTTATTTCCACGCGATCCGCGACGCCCTCGTTTTTAAATCGCTCTTGGGCGTATTTAAATTGTTCTTCGGAGATTGTGACGGTGGTGATTTTGCAGCCATAATTTTTTGCCGCATGACAACTGAATCCACCCCAGCCGCTGCCGATTTCGAGCAGGTGATCCGTCGGTTTCAATTTCAATTTGCGGCAGAGCGAATCATATTTCGCGATCTGCGCGGCTTCCAAAGTTTTTTCCGGTGATTCAAACAGCGCGGACGAATAGGTCATCGTCGGGTCGAGAAACAATTTGTAAAAATCGTTGCCCAAATCGTAATGCTCGGAAATATTGCGGCGGCTGGTGGCCAGACTGTTTGGCCGGAGCAAATGCAGGATGCGATTGTAGCGGCCGAGCAGATTGAGCAGAAATTTTTTGCCGCGCGCGCCGGACATGGCGGGGGAATTTTCCACGTTCAAAATGAACCACGCGATGACGCGCGTGATGTCGTCAGTTTCCCAATCACCATCAACATAAGCCTCGCCGAAGCCAACATCGCCGAAGAGCACGCAGCGTTTAAAAAAACTTTCGCGCGTGATGCGGACACTCGCGGAAACTTCCGCGCCCGGCTGGCCGATGATTTTGCGCGCGCCGTCCGGCAGTTCGAGATGCAGGCAGCCGAGCGTCATTTCTTCCAGCGCGCCCATCACAATGGATTCGTAAAACGATCTGGTGCGGCACACGGGCGCGGCTTTGACGGGTTCGTTCAGGATGGCGGCGGATGAATGGTTCATTTGATTTTTTGCGCGATCGAAGCGTGCGGGTTGAAAACATTTTGCTGCAGCGCGGGATTTGCGGCCTTGCGAAAAAATGGGACGCGTTTGAGCCAGAGCCGCAGCGCGTGCCAGTGGATCAGGAAAATGATGTTCAGCGTCAGCAGCGGATATTTGATCGCAAACCAAAAAAGCTTGGCGTTCGTCAGCGGCATGCGGTTGCCGACCAATGCACTCAACAAAGTTTTTTTGTGGCCTTCGCGGTCGTCAATTTTGATGTCGAGCACTTCGCCGGGAATGCGCAGGCGAAAATCAAACTTCAAGTCCAGGCCCGAAAACGGCGAGACATAAAAATTTTTCGCGACGATTTTGCTGAACGTTTTTTCGTCGGCCATTTCTTCGCGGCGGATCAGGAACGGCTTCATTTCACGGAACGTGTTGCCGACTTCGGCGACGGCGCAAAGCGGCTGGCCGTCGGCGTCGAAACAAAAATAAAACGACACGGGATTGAAAATGTAGCCGAGTATGCGCGGCAGCGTGAGCAGCATGACGCGGCATTGGAAATCGAGCGTGATGCCGTTTTGCGCGAGATATTCGGCGAGATTTTCGCGGACGGTTTTGGCGGACAGCTTCAAGTGGTCGTCGTCGCGAAAACTGTAAAAATTAAAACGATTTCGGCTGAACAGCAGGTTGCGCTTGGCGACCTCGTCGAGTTCGTCGAGGTCGAGGTAGAACATGAAAATGTTGTAGCTGAAATGATGCTGCTTCGGTGCGAGGCGATGGTGCATCACGGAACATTCGTAGAGGCACGAGTTAAGCTGGTCGGCGGATTTTTTCATGACCAGATTTTTTCGCCGGTGAGGACGCGGCAGAGTTCGAGCGCGGAAGTGAACGCGTCTTCGTGGAAGCCATATTTGAAATAGCTTCCGCAAAAATAGGTTCATCGCCGGCAATTCTTTCTGCGCCCGGATCGCACCCAAGCTAAAAACCGGATGCTCGTAATGGATACGCTTGAGAACGGTTTTTGGATGTATCTTTTCTTCGCCGTTGATGGAGACGAAATAATTTTGCTTTTCGGAAACGCCTTGCAACCGGTTCATCCAGTAAATTGTCGAGGGACAAATTTTCCCATTCGCGTCAAAATCAATGCGGTAATTCCACGCGGCCCAGCACAATTTTGTTTTGGGCATCACGGACGCATCCGTGTGCAACGTGGCGAGGTTGGGCTGATATTTGAATTCGCCAAGTAACGCGTTTTCGCGCGCGTCGGCGTCGGCGAGAATTTGCAAGGCCTGATCGCCGTGGCAGGCGAAAATCACTTTGTCAAAAAACTCGCTCGTGCCGTCTTCGGTGATGATTTTGACGCGACCGTTTTCGCGGAAAACTTTTACGGCTTTGCGTTGCAAATTAATTTTTTCGCGGAACGGCGCGGTGATTTTGGCGACGTAGGATTTCGCGCCGTTCGCGACGGTGAACCACGGATGCTGCGTGTGCAGGCCGAGAAAACCGTGGTTGTGAAAAAATCGCAGCAGCGTGATTGCGGGAAATTCCAGCATCAATTCCGGCGGCGTGGACCAGACGGCGGAACTCATCGGCACGAGATAAAAATTCAGAAAATCATCGCCGTAATTTTTTTCGCGGACGTATTGGCCGAGGCTGTAAGCGTCATAAATTTTTGTCTTCAATGTTTCGACGGCGTCGGCGTTGAAGCGGTTGATCTGCAAAATCATTTTCCAAAAACGCGGGCGGAAAAGATTTTTGCGCTGGGCAAAAAGATGGTTGAGGCTCGAACCGCAGAATTCCAAACCGGTCGGAATATGCTGCACGCCGAAGGACATGTTCGTCCGCTTCGTTTGCACGTCCAACTTTTTGAACAAGCGCGTGAGATTCGGATAAGTGACTTCGTTGAAAACCATGAAGCCGGTGTCAATCGGAACGGGCACGCCGTTTTCGTCAATGGTGATAGTGTTGGTGTGCCCGCCGGCGTAATCGTTTTGCTCGAAGAGCGCTAGTTCGTGGCGCGCGTGCAAAAAGTGCGCGCAGCCGAGCCCGGCGATTCCCGTGCCGATGATCGCGATTTTGGCCACGGAAAATTTCAGTGGTTGGCCGCGTTTTTTTCGTCCGACGCGTTGGACTGGTAGGCGGAAATCGGCACGGGGCGCAGCTTCCAAATCAGTCCCGTCCACGAAAGCGTTTTCAGCAAGTAATACGAGATGTCAATTTCCCACCAATAAAAACCCTGGCGCGTCGAGGTCATGTAGCGATGATGATTGTTGTGCCAGCCTTCGCCGAGCGTGATGAGCGCGAGGATCAGGCTGTTGCGGCTGTCGTCGTCGGTTTTGTAGCGGCGCTTGCCGATGAGATGCGCGACGGAATTGATGGACGAAGTCGCGTGAAACAAAACCGTCGTGCTGATGAAAAATCCCCAGACCAAAAGCTGGTTGCCGGTCACGCCCCAGTTTGGATGATACGCGAACATCCAGTGGCCGGTGAAAAAAAGTCCCGTCGCGAGCAAAATCGGCACGACGGTGTCGAAGCGATTCAGGAAAACGAGTTCGGGAAATCTCGCGAGGTCGCGCACCTGCGAATAGTCGGTCGGGAAATTCCGCGCGCTGGTGATCCAGCCGATGTGGGCCCACCAGAAACCGCGCTGCTTGGGCGAATGCACGTCGTGCTCGTCGTCGGAATGCTTGTGATGATGGCGATGCTGATACGCCCACCAGAGCGGCCC
>CAXUBD010000183.1:4368-5741 GCA_964249225.1 uncultured Verrucomicrobiota bacterium
GACTTTTACTGGCTGTCACCTGGCTGGCATATCGGCCCGCGTTGCACGGCGGCACCGCCGATGACCGCGAAAATAAATTGCGCGACGCGCGAGGTGCTGAAGGATTTGTGCGAAAAATACCGGTGATAAAATCCCGTGATGGCAAACATCCGCAGCAAATAAAGTCCAATTGCCACGCCGACCGCAATCCAGCTCCAGCCGACAAAAAACACCGCGAGACAGCCGAGGTGCAAAATGATGAACGGCAAAATGCGCGACCATTCAACCTTGTCCGGCTTGGCTTTGATCGTCGCGACGTCGGTGTTGCCGAAGTCGGAGTCAAACCATTGGATGACATGGATGGAAATTGATTTAAGGAAGTTCATCGAGAATTAAAAACAGTTTCGCAACTTGCCGGCTGGTTCGATTTTGATCTCATTGAACAAGGTTCGTTTGCGCCGGGAGTTTGGATGCATTTTTTGATCGCTAAATGAAAAAACCGGCCGGTCGTCACACTGAAAGCAGAATTTAATACCGGCGTATCCGCGCCCGTCGGGTAGCGGATTTTGCCGGCGATCATCCGGAAAAACTGGCGTGTCTCAAACCTTCCGCGGCTGGAAGCTTCGCCACGTCCGCGCGGGCAGCAAAACCAGCACGATGAACATGACTTGGCTGCCGACGAAAAGAAACATCAATATCAACGACGCCTCCGTAAGGCGATAGAAATGCAGGCCGATGCCGAGCATGTTCACGCCGAACCACGACCAGCTCGTGACGATGTTCCCGCCGATGGCGCAGGCGATCAGGCCGCGTTCGCGGATGATTCCGCCCCAGCGCAAATGCAAAATCAATGCGTTCCACAGCACGATGATCAGCGCGCCGTTTTCTTTCGGGTCCCAGCCCCAAAAACGTCCCCATGATTGATCCGCCCAAATTCCGCCGAGCACCGTGCCGACGAAACTGAACAACGTCGCGAAACAGACGATGCCGTAAACCATCCGCGCGAGCGATCTGCCAGTTGCTTCATCCAAAGTTTTGGTGAACGCGCCGCGCACGATGTAAATCAGCGCCAGGAAGCCGGCGACGAACGTGCTCGCGTAGCCGCTGGTCACGATGACGACGTGCGTCGCCAGCCAGAAATTCGTGTCCAGCACCGCGCGCATCATTTCCATCGTGTCGCCGTCGAGCGAAAGATTGTGCGCGATGATGAGCGTGATGAATCCCATGCCTGCCGAAACGACCGCGCCAATTCCATTTTTGTAAAATTTTTCCAGGACGAGTCCGAGAATGACCGCGCCCCAGCCGATGAAAATCGCCGATGAATAAAGATTCGTCACCGGCGGACGGCCTTCCAAAACCATGCGATAAATCAAACCCGTCGTGTGGATCAAAAA
>CAXUBD010000184.1:0-1352 GCA_964249225.1 uncultured Verrucomicrobiota bacterium
GCCTTACGAAGACCGCGACGTCATCAACGACCCGTTGCAGCGCCAGGAGATGATCGAGAAGAGCGGCCAGATGTTGAGCCCGTGCGTCGAGATCAACGGCCAGATGCTTCCCGACATCAGTGGCGAGGAAGTCGAAGCCTGGATGCTCGCAAATAAAATCGTGACGCAAAATAATCTCACGCCCGACGCGCCGATCAACCAGCCTTGCGCGCACGAAATGCCGCAGAGTTCGCCGCTGAATTTCGCCGTGCGCCGGTAAAAATAAATTTTGTTTTCGCAAACCGCGCTGGAAAAATCCGGCGCGGTTTTTATTTTTAACCGCAGATTACGCGGATTAAGAATTGTTTTAATCCGCGTAATCCGTGGTTTCTGAATTGATTGCGGCTGCTGCGTGAACCATTTTATCCGAATGCAAATCGTTTCTTCCGTCGCCGCGATGCAACGGCTCGCCAAAAAATGGCAGCGCGTCGGCACGCGCATTGGCTTCGTGCCGACTATGGGTTATTTGCACGCCGGTCATTTGAGCCTCGTGAAACGTGCGCGGCAAGCCGTCGGCAAAAACGGGAAAGTCGTCGTGAGCATTTATGTGAACCCGACGCAGTTCGCGCCGACGGAAGACCTTTCAAAATATCCGCGCGATTTGAAACATGATTTGAAATTATCGCGTGAGTTGAAAGTGGATGTCGTCTTCACGCCCGGCGACGCGGAAATGTATCCGAATAAATCGGAAAACAAATTCAGCACTTATGTCGTCGAGGAAAAATTATCGCAGACGATGGAAGGCGCGTCGCGGCCCACGCATTTTCGCGGTGTGACCACAATTGTTGCAAAGCTTTTCAACATCGTTTTGCCGGACGTGGCGGTGTTCGGCCAAAAAGATTTTCAACAGGCGGCCATCATCAATCGCATGGTGACGGATTTGAATTTTCCAGTGCGTATCATCGTCGCGCCGACATTGCGCGAACGCGACGGCTTGGCAATGAGTTCGCGCAATAAATATCTCACCGGCGATTTGCGACAGCAAGCGACGGTGCTTTGGGGCGCAATTGAAACCGCAAAGTGGGTCATTAAAAAATCAAAATCGGTTTCTGCGAATGATTTGAAATCAGATTTGAAATTAATAATTGAAACCGCCAAACCGGATGCAAAATTGGATTACATCGAATTTTTTGAGCCGGAAACTTTGTCGTCTGTTTCAAAAGTGACACGCGGCACGCAAATCGCGCTCGCCGTTTTCATGGGCAAGACGCGATTGATTGATAATGCAAAACTATAATCAGCCACAGAGGCGCAGAGCCACAGAGTTTTATTTTCTCTGCGACTCTGTGTCTCTGTGGCAAATCAAATGAAAC
>CAXUBD010000184.1:1362-3641 GCA_964249225.1 uncultured Verrucomicrobiota bacterium
ATTATCTCGTCCTCGGCAGCGGCATCGCGGGGCTGACGTTCGCGCTGAATGTCGCGCCGCGCGGGCGCGTGGCCATCGTCACGAAAAAAGACCGCGCGGAGTCGAACACGAATTACGCGCAGGGCGGCATCGCGTCGGTGACGAGCAAGGAAGATTCATTTGAGCTGCACGTGCGCGACACGCTGGAAGCGGGCGCGGGTCTGTGCAAAGAAAATGTCGTGCGCACGATTGTCGAGGAAGGCCCGGCGCGGATTCAGGAGTTGATCGAACTCGGCATGAAATTTTCCGAGCGCGAAATTCCGGCGTCGCAGGGCGCGCACGAACTTGATCTCGGCAAAGAAGGCGGCCATTCCAAACGAAGAATTTTGCACGCGAAAGACGTGACCGGGCATGAAATCGAAAGCGCATTGCTCAACGCGATTTCCAAGCAACCGAACATTTCCATTTTTGAAAATCATCTGGCGATTGATTTGATCACGAGCCAGAAGCTGGGAAAAGCGGAAAGCGGAAAGCGGAAAGCGGAAACTGAAAACCGCTGTCTCGGCGCTTACGTTTTTGACAAAAAATCAAATCGCGTGGAAACATTTTCCGCGCCGGTGACGCTGCTGGCGACGGGCGGCTGCGGGAAGGTTTATCTTTACACGACGAATCCCGACATCGCGACCGGCGACGGCGTGGCGATGGCGTATCGCGCGGGCGCAAGCATCGCGAACATGGAATTTGTGCAGTTTCATCCGACGTGTTTGTATCATCCGAAGGCGAAATCATTTTTGATTTCCGAAGCCGTTCGCGGCGAAGGCGGCATTTTGAAAACGCTCGACGGACGCGAATTCATGGACGCCGTGCATCCGCTGAAATCGCTCGCGCCGCGCGACATCGTGGCGCGCGCGATTGACAGCGAGATGAAAAAATCCGGTGCGGATCATGTGTTGCTCGACATCACGCACAAGCCGGCGAAATTCATCATCGAACGGTTTCCGAATATTTACCAGACGTGCCTGCGCTACGGCATTGACATCACGCGCGAGCCGATTCCGGTCGTGCCGGCGGCGCATTATCAATGCGGCGGTGTGGTGACGAATCTTGACGGCGAGACGGACATCGCGGGACTTTACGCGGTCGGTGAAGTGGCCTGCACTGGACTTCATGGTGCAAATCGTTTGGCGAGTAATTCACTTTTGGAGGCGCTCGTTTGCGCGCACCGCGCGGCGGAAAAAATTCTTTCAAGTCCGTTGAAAAAAACCGACGCGAAAATTCCGCTGTGGCAATCGGGCAATGCGACGAACGCGGACGAACTCGTAGTCGTCTCGCATAACTGGGACGAAATCCGGCGATTGATGTGGGATTACGTCGGCATTGTGCGCACCAATAAAAGATTGCAGCGCGCGCAGAAACGCATTGCGAATTTACAGGAGGAAATTCACGATTATTATTGGAATTTCAACGTGACGAGCGATTTGCTGGAACTGCGCAACATCGCGACGGTGGCGGAACTGATTGTGAACTGTGCGTTGCAGCGGCCGGAAAGCCGCGGACTGAATTACAATCTAGATTTTCCGAAGGCGAATCCTGATTGGTCGCAGCGTGACAGTGTGGTGCGAAAATAGATTTAGAAAAAAAGGCGGCCCGCCATGACAGCGGGCCGTTGGAGTGCGGGGTGGTCATGAAAAATTCAAAAACTGATGCTGGCCTTGACGTACGCCCAGCCCGGATCCTGATGGTCGGGGCAGATTTTTTTCAGCATGGAGGCGTCGCCCCAAATCTGGCCGCAACCGGCGGAAACCATCATCCATTCGTTTGAACGGCCATGGACGCCGAGATTTTTTTGGACGATGAGAAATTGCTCGCGCTTGGCGAGCCTGATGGGAGTCATGAATTCAAGTTCTACGGCGCTGAACTTGGGCGGCTCATTGACGGACGCGGATAATTTTTTTTCCGGTTGAGAAATTGTGAGCTCGGCCCGCGCCGAAATCGCCGCGAGAACCAGAAGCCAGACGGCGCGACGGAGAATTTTTCCGACTCCGAACGGTTGGCGGCTCGATCTGCAATGTCCAGTTCTCTGCACGGTGGACATTGAGCATCGCGCGTGCCAAGCAAAAATCCCATTTTAAAACAATGGTTTTACACGTTTTTAAATTTTGCGTGTGTCCAAAAAATAAACGGCATTCAGGACAGCCCGCCGGATTGCGCCACAAATCCGCGCCCGCGAAACCGTTCGGGTCGGATGACCTCCTGCCATTTGACTTGCGAAATTCCGGCGGCTGGTTAGCCTAAAACCG
>CAXUBD010000184.1:3651-5735 GCA_964249225.1 uncultured Verrucomicrobiota bacterium
GCTCAGTGGTAGAGCATTTCCTTCACACGGAAGGGGTCGGAGGTTCAAATCCTCCAGCGCGCACCATCTTCAAAACTGCTGCTCCTTCTCCTTGAACAGCACATTGAACGTCGTCAGCGATCCGTAACTTTTCGTGATGTATTGCTGCATCTCGACCTTCTCGCCATCGGATAATTTTTCATGCGCGTTGATTTTCTGCTCCAGCACGCGCAGATTGTTTCGCAGCATCACGATCTTGTGAAAGAACACTTCCAGCGGCACCTCTTTGGTCTGCAACACCGCGTCCGCCGGATGCAAGACCAATTTTCCGCCGTGCCAGCGCACGCCGAGTTGTTCCACGACGGCATCCGGCTTTTGCAAACCCAGTTTTGCAATCGCCGCGTCCAGCGTCTGCTCGATGAATTGTTTCAGCGGCAGAACCAATCCGCTCGCCGCCATTTGCGGCTCGGCGGCTTCCAAACCGGCGGCCTCGGGCGCGACGGCGCGCTTGCCGTCGGGGAACTGGATTTCCGCCGTTATTTCCGAAATCGTTTTTACGATTCCCAATCCGTATTGCGGATGACGGACATTCATGCCGATGCGAAGCGATTCGATTTTCATGCGCGAAATTTAGCACAATTATTCCAATCGCAAAAAACAAACCGCGGACGGCGCGGATTTTGAATCAGATTTAATCCGCGTAATCCGCGGTTAAAAATTATTTGCAGATTATTTTGTTTTGGCGCGCGTAAAAATATTTTAATTTATTCGCATGGCAAAATTTTGGAAACGGCTCGCGCATGAAAGCGAGCTATGGAAAAAAGGTTTGTCGCACGTCGCGGGCGTGGACGAAGCGGGTTGCGCGCCGCTCGCCGGGCCGGTGGTCGCCGCCGCCGTGATTTTCCCCAGCGGCTGGCTCGCGAGCGGACTTTGCTCAAAACTGCGCGGCTTGAATGATTCTAAACAATTGACCGCCGAAGAACGCGAAAAATTTTTCGACCGCATCACATCCAATTCGGAAATTCGTTTTGCGATTTCCATCGCCGACGTGGAAACGATTGATCGCATCAACATCCGCCAGGCCGCGTGGCGCGCGATGGAAAATGCGTTGAACGAATTGCAGCCGCGCGCCGAGCACGTGCTCGTGGACGGCCTGCGCATCCGCTGGCTGCAATATCCGCAGACGCCGCTGGTGCAGGGCGATGCGCGGAGTTACACCATTGCCGCCGCGAGCGTGCTGGCCAAAGTCACGCGCGACCGCGCGATGCGCGAGTTCGATAAAATTTTTCCCGGCTACGGCTTCGCGGCGCACAAGGGTTATCCGACGCCGCAACATTACGCGGCGATTGAAAAACTCGGCGCGTGCGCGATCCATCGCAAAAGTTTTTCGCCGTTCAAGCCGAAGGAAGCGGAACTTTTTGAAACCGCTGATTACGCGGATAGAAAAAATTAATCCGCGTAATCCGTGGTTTATGAATTTGCTGGAAAAAATCAAAGCAACATTCGCCAGAAAAAAAGTTCAGCCGGAACATTTGCGGCGCGGAACTTTGGGCGAGCGCGCGGCGAAAAAACATCTTCAAAAAAAAGGTTTGAAATTTCTGACGGCTAATTTTCGTTCTGCGCGCGGCGAAATGGATTTGATTTTCCGCGATGACGATTGCCTGGCGTTCATCGAGGTCAAAACGCGTTCGTCCGAGGACTGGACGCGCCCGGCGGCGGCGGTGAATGCGGAACGGCGGCGCAGACTTTCGGGCGCGGCGCTGGATTATTTGCAACGGTTGAAAAATCCCGAAGTCAAAATCCGTTTCGACATCGTGGAAGTTTTGCTGGCCGACGGCGACGTGCGCGAAATCCGGCATTTGCCGAACACGTTCGCACTGACCAAGCCATATCGCTACGGCTGAAACTGTTTTGTTTGCGTGACGTCAGTGCCGTTGTTTTGTCTAATGGGCGTGGAATCACTTGTGGAAAACTCAAGGCAAACCGTCCATGCGCGCCCGCCGGTTTTAGAGCTGGCGTCGGATGAGTTTGTGGCATTGTATCAAGATCACAGCCGCGAAATTTATTATCTGACGCTCCGGATTCTTCGCGATTACGCAAGAGCT
>CAXUBD010000185.1:0-5361 GCA_964249225.1 uncultured Verrucomicrobiota bacterium
GTTGATGGTCAGGTGCAAAAACTTGACGTGGAAAGCATCCCGCCAAAGGAAGGTTTTGAAGGGCCGTTTGAATTTGATGTTCCGGCAGTTTTGAAACGCGGCAGTGCGGACATCGAGTTGACCAGCGACAAGTTTAGCGCCGGAAAACTGATTTTGAACACAAGCGCAGAACCGTTCACGCGTCTTGGCGACCGTGCAAGCCTCAACTGCATTGATATTCGTGGCGATATTGGAGTCATCGGCTCATATCGCATGAACGAACTCGGTCACGTCAAAAATTTCACCGAGACGGAATTTATTTATGGCGAATGCTCATGCCCAATCTTGGAAGACCCAAAGGAAGATTGCGTGCGGAACGACCGCGAAAAATTGGTGGACACCGACAAGACGCTGGCATTGCTGGAATGGATTTGCACCAAGGTTAATGAGTTGGCCGACAAAATGGCGGAAAAATCCGTTGAGAAACAGCGCGTGGAAGAACTTCGGCAATCCAGCTTCTTCAACGAGTTTCTTAATTCGTGGATGAGGAAGAATAAATTCTGGGAAAAATTGCGTGGTGAGATTTTTGGCGGGCAAGACGAAGGCAGTTCTTTTGGTGGAACTGGCGGCGGTGGAAGTGCCGGAGATAAGTCAAACAATGGTGACGGTGGCAGTCCAAAATCCGGCGACGATGGCAACGACGGCGGCGGTGCTGGAGATAAGAAACAAAAAGGGCCAAAATTTCCAGATGTTCGGCTGTCAGATGTTGATCCCGATCCGCTCGGACTTTGCGAAACGGTGCATTGCGACCCACGCCATCGACTCATCTACCAGCGAGCCGAAGATGTTGCTCAAAGCATTTATTGGATTAACTCCCAAGCTCCGTTCGCCCGCAAGATATTGGAGCATCACGGTTCGGAACACACTCGCTGGCGTGAATATATGTTTCAAAGACATATTGATATTTTAGTGAAGCAATCCGTTTATGAAATGGAGCGGCGCGAACCTCAACTCTCGGCGGCACGCATTGACAATGAAGTTTTGGATCGTGTCACCCGGCGCATATATGAGTCTGCCGCTGAAGACACAAGCCTTGGCTCGTTTCTTTTCACGGAAAGCCTGGCTGGTTTAAGTCGAGCGGAACAAGACCAACAAGTTGCTTCTATACCAGAATCGTGAGCTAACGTCTTATGTTTCGATTCATCGACCTTTTTGCAGGTGTCGGTGGGATGACGGAAGGCTTTCGCGGCGCAGTCGCACCGGACGGAAAACGGCTTTTTGAACCCACCTTGCTCGTGGACTGGAACGCTCCAGCCCGCGAGACGCATCTTCGTAATTATCCAAAGACGAAGTATCTTTTTACGGACATCGCCAATCTTTCCCCAAAAGATTTGTTGAATGCGGCGCAAATCAATTCCACCGATTTGGATGCTTTAATTGGCGGTCCACCGTGCCAAGGATTTTCACGCTTGAACAAATCCACGCGGCGGATGCTCGAAGACCCACGCAATGGTTTATATCGGAAATTCCTCGAACTTGCCCGCGACCTTCAGCCAAAAATGGTGCTGATTGAAAATGTCCCCAACCTGCTTGATTTCGACGGCGGCAAATATCGTGACGAAACATTTCAGTATCTTGCTGATTCAGGTTATGAAATCAAGGCGGATGTCCTTTCAGCCAACGAATACGGCGTGCCGCAACTTCGCAAACGTGCGTTCGTCGTCGGATTAAGGCGTGATTTAGGTTTGCGCGAATTTGATTTTCCCAAAGGAAATTTTGCTCCGTTGAGAACCGCCCGAGAGGTCAACGCCGCTATTCACGGCAAGGAGGATGTTTTCTTTTCGCTGCCTTTCATATCAGTTGAGGATGCCATTGGCGATTTGCCGGTTCTCAATCCGGGTCAGGATGTAATCGCTTATTCAGATTCTCCGCATAGTGATTATCAGGCGGCACGGCGCAAGGGCGCGCGAATACTCACGAACCACTCTGCGCGTGAACATGACAAGGAGTTCGTCGAGAAAAAGCTGAAAAAAATTCCTGAAGGCGGAAGCAATCAAGACTTGGACGGGCGGAGTCGTTTTGACCGTGGACGAGAAATCAAATACTTGAGCCAAGCGTATGGGCGTTTGCACCGCCAATTTCTCCAATCCCGGCTCTGGTAGATTTATCCATTACCGAGAACATCGAAGCATCACCGTTCGCGAAGCGGCACGGTTTCAAAGTTTCGACGACACATTTATTTTCTGCGGCCAACGCCAAGAACAGCAACGGCAAGTAGGCAACGCCGTTCCCCCCTTGCTTGCGCGCGCATTGGCGGAGCATTTTGGGAAACTGCTGCTAAATGTTGACCAAGTCGCAACTGCCAAACTTCAAGCTGTGGCCTGATGGACACTCTCACTCAACGCGAGCGTTCCAAACTCATGGCGAAAATTCGTTCGCGCGGGAACAAAAACACAGAAGTCGCGCTGGCAAAATTATTTCGTCGGCAGAAAATCACTGGATGGCGGCGGAATAAAAAAATCTTTGGAAAACCGGATTTCGTTTTTCCAAAACTCAAGTTCGCGCTTTTTGTGGACGGTTGTTTTTGGCATGGCTGTCCCAAACACGGAACGCAACCAGCAGGCAATCGCACATTCTGGAAAAATAAATTCGCCCGCAACCGGGGGCGCGATTTTTTGGTGACGCGCACGTTGCGGCGGCAAGGCTGGCGCGTTTTCAGGATTTGGGAACATGAGCTTGCACGGAAGAACGAAATTCGCCTGCTGCGGCGGATTCAGCGGGCGTTGGCGGGCGGCATGGCCAAAATTCGCTGAAATAATTGTTGCAACGAAAAACCGGTTTGATATATTGCGCGTTCCATTTTAAGACAAAATGCCGACGATTAATCAACTGGTCCGCAAGGGCCGCAATAAAGTTAAGTATAAATCCAAGTCACCTGCTTTGGAGAACTCGCCGTTTCGACGCGGCGTCTGCATCCAGGTCATGACGCGCACGCCCAAGAAGCCGAATTCCGCGATGCGCAAAGTCGCCAAGGTTCGTCTGACGAACGGCTACGAAATCATCGCCTACATTCCCGACGAAGGCCACAACCTGCAGGAACATTCCATCGTGCTCGTGCGCGGCGGTCGTGTGAAGGATTTGCCGGGCGTGCGTTATCACATCGTGCGCGGCACGCTCGACGCCGCCGGCGTGGAAAAACGCCGAGTGAGCCGTTCCAAATACGGCGTGAAGAAGCCGAAGGACAAAGCCGTCGCCGCGCCCGCGAAATAATTTTCGATTCAACGATTCAACCCTTTAACGATTCAACGAAAAAATGTCACGCAGACGACAAGCTACCCGACGGACGGTTGCCAAGGACGGAAAATTCCAGAGCGCGCTGGTTTCGCGCCTCGTCAACACCATCATGCACGGCGGCAAGAAAAGCACCGCGCAACGGATCGTGTACGGCGCGTTCGACAGCATTTCGGAAAAAAATCCGGCGAGCAATCCGGTGGAAATTTTGCAGCGCGCGGTGGACAACGCCAAGCCGCGCATCGAGACGAAGGCCCGCCGCGTCGGCGGCGCGACGTATCAGGTGCCGCTCGAAGTGCCGTCCGACCGCCAGGCCGCGCTGGCTTTGCGCTGGATCGTGGATTTCGCGGACGCCCGCAAAGGCACGCCGATGAAGACCGCGCTCGCGGCGGAAATCCTCGAAGCCTATCAAGGGCAGGGGAACGCCATCCGCAAGCGTGACGAGGTGCATAAGATGGCGCAGGCGAACAAGGCGTTCGCGCATTTCCGCTGGTAGGATTTAGCCGCGAAATTATTTCAAGAAAGACCGGAATGAGAAATCATTCCGGCTTTTTTATTTAACGCAGGCGGAAACATTAAAAATCTTCGCGGAAATTTATTGCTCCGGATTATTATTCGCGTATATTCCACGTTCCATTTAACACCAAATGAGTGCAACTTTAGAAAAACCAACATCGGCCAATTCGCCCGACCGCGAATACACGCTGGAGCGCACGCGCAACATCGGCATTGCCGCGCACATTGACGCGGGCAAAACCACCACGACCGAGCGCATCCTTTTTTACACCGGCCTGATCCACAAGATCGGCGACGTGGACGACGGCAACACCGTCACGGACTGGATGGAACAGGAAAAGGAACGCGGCATCACGATCACGTCCGCCGCCGTCACCTGTTTCTGGACGCAAAAAACCGCCAAGCCGGGCGAAGATAAAATTTACAAGGCGTTCAACAACATTCCGCATCGCATCAACATCATTGACACGCCGGGCCACGTGGATTTCACGGCGGAAGTCGAGCGCTCCATGCGCGTGCTCGACGGCGCGGTCGCCGTGTTCTGCGGTGTCGCGGGCGTGCAGCCGCAATCTGAAACCGTCTGGCGTCAGGCGACGAAATATCACGTTCCGCGCATTGCGTTCGTGAACAAGATGGATCGCATCGGCGCGAATTTTGAAAATGCGCTCAACGACATGCGCACGAAATTGCGCGCGTATGCGTTCCCGATTTTCCTGCCGCTGGGCCAGGGTCCGACCGAAGCCGAAGGCAAGCCGGTCACCGGCGGTTTTGAAGGCGTAATTGACGTCGTCAACCAGAAGGTGATTTTTTGGGGACCCGGCGAGGCCAACGAAGGTCTTAATTACGACATCAAGGATATCGCGCCTGAAGATCAGGAACGCGCCAAGGCTGCGCTCGCGGAATTGATTGACGCCGTCTCGAACAAGGACGACGACATCGCGAATCTGGTCTTGGAAGAAAAACCGATTGACGCGCCGACTTTGAAAGCGGCGATTCGTCGCCTCACTTGCAAGATTGAACTTGTTCCCGTTCTGTGCGGTTCAGCGTTCAAGAAAAAAGCCGTCCAAGTTTTAGTGGACGCGGTGGTGGATTATTTGCCCAGCCCGCTGGACATTCCGCCGGCGGAAGGTCATGAAGCCACCGACCTTGACGTCGCAGTTAAAGTGCCGACGACCGACCACGCGAAATTCTGTTCGCTCGCGTTCAAACTCTGGACCGATCCTTACGCGGGCAAGCTGGTTTTCTTCCGCGTTTATTCCGGCCATCTGAAAAAAGGCGACAGCATTTACAATCCGCGCACGCGCAAACGCGAGCGCGTCAGCCGCCTCATGGTCATTCAAGGCAGCGAGCGCAAGGACATCAACGAGGTTTTCGCCGGCGACATCGCCGCGCTCGTCGGCCTGCGCAACATCACGACGGGCGATACGTTGTGCGATGAAGATTTCGACGTGACGCTCGAACCGCCGACGTTTCCCGAACCAGTTATTTCCATGGCCGTCGAGCCGAAGACGAAACAGGATCGCGATAAATTGTCCGAAGGTTTGCAACGGCTCGCGGAAGAAGATCCGACGTTCC
>CAXUBD010000185.1:5381-5732 GCA_964249225.1 uncultured Verrucomicrobiota bacterium
AACGAAGAGACCAGCCAGCTCATCATCGCGGGCATGGGCGAACTGCATTTGGAAATCATCATTGACCGTTTGAAACGCGAATTCAAAGTCGAGGCCAACACCGGCGCGCCGCAGATCGCGTATCGCGAAACGATCACGAAAAAAGCCGAGGGCGAAGGAAAATTCATCCGGCAATCCGGCGGCAAAGGTCAATACGGCCATGCCTGCATCACGGTTGAACCGAGCGAAAAAGGCAAGGGCGTGGAAGTGCTCGATGAAATTGTCGGCGGCTCGATTCCGAAAGAATACATTCCGGCGGTCATTGATGGCATCGAAGAAGCGATCAAAGGCGGCGTCTATGCGGGCTATCAG
>CAXUBD010000186.1:0-5704 GCA_964249225.1 uncultured Verrucomicrobiota bacterium
TCCACGGCCGGACGGTCGCGGATGTCGAGTTCGTGGTGGTGAAAATTTTTGTGCGCGGCGAGCAGGCGGCGCTGGTTCCAGCGCGTGTCGCCGCCCGCGCCGAAAAAATCGGCGCGCATATTGTTGTCCACGCCGTGGACTTGCCAGCCGAGGTTGCAAAAATGGGCGACCACTTCCGAACCGATGAGCCCCGACGAACCGGTGACGAGGAGTTTCATAAAAAAGCTGAAAACTAAAATGCTGAAACGCTGAAATTATTTTTGGATTCCACTTTGCAAATTTCCAATTTTTCCCGTAGACAAGCCGCCGGACGTGGCGTTCCGGCAGATTTTTCCGCCCAAAGCCATTGGCCACCGTCTGTTCTTTTCCGCACGCACCTTCTGCCAAAACACTGAAAGCTGAAAATCGGAAAACTGAAATAAAAATCAAATCGGAAATTTATTTCCGTTCTCAATTTTCCGCCTTCTGCTTTTCATTTCATTTGCCGCCGCCCAAAATTTTCAGCATGAACGGCAGCATTCGCCGTCCATTTTTTTCCCAATTGCGGAGCGTCTTGACGCGCGCCGTCACAAATTTCCGCTGTTCACCGGATAGTTTTTGCGATGCGGCGGCGATGTGATCCAGGCGCGATTCGCTGTCGGAAAGGTGCGTCAGGATCTGCTGCCGCAGAAAACGCCCCGCCAGATTGCGCAATTCCGTCACCGCCTCGTAATGCGTGCGGCGGTCGCCGCCGGCATAGACCGTCCGCACCGCGCCCAAATCCTGAAGATATTTCAAGCCCTGGCTGGCGGAACCCTTGCTCAAATTCAGGCGTTCAATAAGGTCGTCCATGGCCAGCGGCTGGTGGGAGACAAAGAGCAGGCCGTAGATTTCGGCGACGGAGCGGGGCGGGCCGAGCGCGCGGGAAAACTGGACGAACAAATGGATGACCTCGATCTGCACGGGTTCAAGCCGCGAAACCGAGCCGTTGGTCCTGCCGCCGATCTCCTCTTTTTCTGCGATGGTCACAGCCACGGCACGAAGCATAACCAATCCGCCAGTTTGTTCAATAGAAAATGAACTAAATATTTTTTTACGCCGCCCCGGACCGGGGCCGTTTCGCCGTGGATCGCATTAATCCGGGGATGAAGCCGATATTTTCGCGTCGCGGAAATGATTTCGGCTTGCGTTTTTGCCCGGCACCCTAAAAAATGGTTTTTTATATTTTATATGCAAGCTGAAGACACATCGGGACTCTTTCTTATCAAACTGTGGCCATGGATTGAAACCAACAAGAACCGCATTTTTATCGTCGCGGGAATGATTCTCGCCGCCACTTTCATTTTTTCCTTTGTCGCGTGGGAGCGCGGGCAAAAGGAGATCGCCGCCAGCGACGCGTTGACGCAACTCGCGGTTTCCGTCCAGCCCGGCACCACCGTCAGTCAACTGGCCGAACTGTATCTGCGGGTGGCGGGCGCTCATCCGGGCACGCTCGGGGGCCAGCGCGCACAGTTGCAGGGCGCGGCCGCGCTGTTCACCGCCGGCCAGTTCGCCGACGCGCAGACGCAGTTCCAAAAATTTCTCGACGCGTATCCGGAAAGCGCCTTTTCGGCTTCCGCCGCACTGGGCGTTGCGGCCAGCCTTGATGCGCAGGGCAAAGCCGATCAGGCGGCGACCGCCTATCAGCAGGTCGTCAATAATTTTTCCGATCCGCCCTCGGTGCTGGCCGCGAAGTTCGCGCTGGCGCGGGTTGATGAACGGCAAGGCAAGCTGAACGAAGCGCTGAATTATTACCAGGATATCACGCGGGCCGGAGCCAACACTTCGCTGGCCATGGAGGCCGGCATTCGCGCATTGGAGATCAAAAACAAACTCGCACCAGCTAAATCCGCCATCGTCAAACCTTAATATGAGACTCACCATCATCGGCACCGGTTACGTCGGCCTAGTATCGGGCACCTGCTTCGCGGAGGTCGGCCATCACGTCATCTGCGTGGACAATGACGCGGCGAAAGTGAAAATGCTTCAAGCGGGCGGCATCCCCATTTACGAACCCGGCTTGGAGGAACTCGTCAAAAAAAATGTCGCTTCCGGCCACCTCAAATTCACGAACAGCACCACCGACGGCGTTCAGAAATCCGATGTGATTTTCATCGCCGTCCCCACGCCCCCGCAACCCGACGGTTCAGTGGATTTAAGTTACATCGAAAAAGTGGCGCGCGACATCGCCGCCGCCATGACGAGCTATAAAATCATCGTGGACAAAAGCACCGTGCCCGTCAAAACCGGCGAGAAAGTCACCGAGACCATCAAGCGTTATTGCCCGGCCAAAGTTGAATTTGATGTCGTTAGTAATCCTGAATTTTTGCGCGAAGGTTTTGCCGTCGGCGATCTGATGAAGCCCGACCGCGTCGTCATCGGCACCAGTTCGCCGCGTCCGGTCGCCGCGATGAAGGAAATCTACACGCCGTTCAACGCGCCCATCATCGTCACCGACATCAATTCCGCCGAACTCATCAAGCACGCGGCGAATTCCTTTCTCGCACTGAAAATTTCTTACATCAACGCCATCGCCAACGTCTGCGAAGCCGCCGGCGCGAACGTGCAGGAAGTCGCGCAAGGCATCGGTCTGGACGCACGCATTGGCCGGCGTTTTCTCAACGCCGGCATCGGTTTCGGCGGCAGTTGCTTTCCGAAAGATTTGAGCGCGTTCATAAAAATCGCCGAGCAGATCGGCTACGATTTCAAACTCCTCAAGGAAGTTCAGCGCATCAATGCCGACCAGATGGAACGCTTCATCAAAAAAATCACCGACACGCTCTGGGTGTTGAAGGACAAAAAAATCGGCGTGCTCGGCCTCGCGTTCAAGCAGAACACCGACGACGTGCTTTCCTCGCCCGCGATTGACTTGTGCCAGCGGTTGCTGAAAGACGGCGCGACCTTGCGCGTGCATGATCCGAAGGGAATGGACAAGGCCAGGTCGCTTTTGCCGAATGTGACTTACGTTGACGACATGAACGCCGTGGCCGAAGGCTGCGACGCGCTCATCGTCGCGACCGAGTGGGACGAGTTCAAAAAACTCGATCTTGCCCGCGCCAAAAAATCGCTCACGCACCCGATTTTATTCGACGGACGAAATCTTTTTGATCCCGCGGAAATGGAAAAGCTGGGCTGGATTTACAAAAGTATTGGGCGTTGAGTTGTTAAAAAGTTAAATCGTTTAATTGGAGACTTCGTTGGAAATCCAATTAACCATTTAACGATTCAACCGTGAAACAAATTGAAGTCAGCGCCGCGCTCATTTTCCGCGACGGGAAACTTTTGATCGCCCAACGCCACGCCGACGCTCATCTCGGCGGACTCTGGGAATTTCCCGGCGGCAAACGCGAAGAGAGTGAAACTTTTGAAGAATGCCTCCTCCGCGAAATCCGCGAGGAACTTGGAACCGAAATTTCCGTCGGCGAATTGTTTGAAGAAATTTTCCACGACTATCCCGAAAAATCCGTTCGCCTGAAATTTTTTCTGTGTCGGTTGATTTCCGGCGAACCGCAAAAAATCGGCGTCGCCGATTTACGCTGGATTGAAAAATCTCAACTGGACGAGTTTGAATTTCCCGCCGCCGACGCGCAACTTTTGCAAAAACTCAAGCATTTTAACAACGAAGGAAACAAAATGAGTTTCTTCGTTCCCTTTGTTGACTTCTGTTGAATTAAATTTTTCCGTAGACTTCCTCGACGACCTGCTTGAAATTATTTTCGCCGGGCTTGACGATGCCGAATTCACGCTGGGCGTTTTCGGGCGAGTCGCTGGCGTGCGCGGCGTTGACCATGATGGTCGAGCCGAATTCGCGGCGGATGGAACCGGGCGGGGCCTTGGACGGATCGGTCGGGCCGAGGACATCGCGGATTTTATTCACCGCGCCGACGCCTTCATAAACGAGCGCGATGCATTTTTGCGTGCCGGGCTTGGTCCAATCGGTTTCGGGAATTTCGCCGGGCGCATGGCCGGACATAAAACGGACGATGTTGTCGAACTGGCTGTCGCCTTGCAACGGTCCGAGAATGTCGCCGAGCGCTTTTTGCTCCGCCTCGGAGATTTTGAAGCTGAATTCTTTTTCGAGCAGATCCTTGGCCTTGGCGCTGACGCCATCCTTGAGCTTGGTGCGGAGAAATTCGCGGACCGGCCCGTAAAATTCCATCGCCTGCGCGGTGCTCATGGGCAGGACTTTGGCCCCGACGATGTAAAGTCCGGTGCGCGAGAAGAAATCAATCACGTTGCCGGGTCGTCCGGTGGCAAACTTGAAATTATCCGGCTTGATGAGGACGAGCGTGCGTTCCGGTTTGTCGCCGGGCAAGTAGCTGATGACATTCTCCAAAATGCCGCCGTCGCTGTCGGAATATTTCGCCCACAATTTCAGTTTGGCGCTGGCTTCGCCTTCGCTCGGCGCGGCGAGCACCGCCGGCTCGAAGTAACGCACGCTGCCGTTGTCTTCCAGGATCAAGTCGCTGTAGGTGTCGCGGATGGTTTCGCCGCTGCGGCGCTCGGGACTTAAGTTGCCGCCGACCGAACGCACCTTGCGCACCGCTTCATCGCCCCGGAAAAGCATCACCATCACGCGACGGCGACGGCCGGTTTTCGGGTCGGGCGAAAGATTTTCGAGGACATATTGCTGGAGCAGTTCCTGGATTTTCCGGTCCTGCGTGTCCTGGGCGGACACAATAGTTGCGGCGTATTCCTTTACGAGTTGCGCACTGGGCGCGAACATCCGCATGCCGGCCAGATCCAGGCCGGTGCGGGTGATGAGTCGCGTAAGAATGCCGCCGGTGCGCGATTTGTAGAGCGAATACGGCGTGATGATGACGTAGGCGAGCTGTTGCGGCATAATCAAGTCGTGACGGGCGGAGTGGTTGGAATTACGGGAGCCGCTGGAGGCGTCGGCTTGCCGCACAGAATCTTGAACATCACCGTGCCGCAGGTCGGGCACTTGCCTTTGATGGCCTTGCGTCCGTTTTTCATCACTTCCTCAACGCCATCAATGATTTCCTTCTTGGCTTTGCATTTAACACAATATCCTTCGGCCATAAAAATTTTTTACCGTCCAAGCTTCATGCCCGAACGGTGAAACCAGCTTAACGGATGGAAAACGCCAAAGCAACTTGGAAAAGACTCCTGCCAGAAAACGTTTGAAATCAACCTGTTGCGAAATTTAAAGGACGTTGTTTTATTTCGTCGCCAGTTTTCTCAATTCCGTTTTCAAGATTTTTCCCGTCGCATTTTTTGGCAGCGCGGGCAGGAAAACGATTTGTTTTGGCAATTTATAATCTGCTAGTTTCCCGCGGATGAATTGTGACAACGCCTTTTCGTCCAACGTCTGCCCTTCCGTCGCCGCAACGAACGCCACGGGATGTTCGCCGCGCCGCGCGTCCGGCACGCCGATGACTGCCGCTTCCTTCACGCCGGGAAAATGGTAAATCACTTCCTCAATCTCGCGCGGATAAACGTTGATGCCGTTGACGAGCAGCATGTCTTTCTTGCGGTCGGTGATGAAATAATATCCGTCGGCGTCGCGATAACCGACGTCGCCGGTCAGCAACCAGTCGCCGCGAAAAGCTTTTTTAGTTTCTTCCGGCTGGTTCCAATAACCTTGCATCACATTGCCGCCGCGCACGCAAATCTCGCCGACTTCGTTCGCGCCGAGAAATTTTCCAGCCTCATCCTGCACGCT
>CAXUBD010000187.1:0-5665 GCA_964249225.1 uncultured Verrucomicrobiota bacterium
CGAAAATTTTTATGCCCGAAACCTATTACATCATCCCCAAAGAAAAACACGATTCCCTCGTCACGCAGGCGTATCGCAAGCGCGGTTACGATGCCGCCGAAGCTGCCGCCGGTGCGCGATTCTGCGCCAGTGCTGCGTATTACGGCATCCGCACGCACAACGCCATCAAGGCGCTGCACCTCGACGAATTGTTCGGCAGCAAGGTCGGCCGCTGGTCGCCTGGCGCGAAGATCGAGAAGCTGCCGTCGCGCTTCGCCGCCGCCGAAATCTGGAACGGCCACAACAAGCTCGGCCAGGCCGTCGCCTACGCGGCAATGGACACCTGTATGAAGCTCGCCGACAAATACGGCGTGGGCATGGTGAGCGTGGACAACGCCACGCATTATCTCTGGGGCGGCGGCTACGTCATGGACGCCGCGCTCAAGGGCTACCTCGCCTACACGAACTGCACGTCGGCCACGTCCGAAGTCGTGCCGTTCGGCGGCAAGACGCCGACGATGGGCACGAACCCGCATTCGTGGGCGTTCCCGACGCAGGACGCGATCGGTTTTCCCATCGTGATTGACTGGGCGACCTCGACCATCGCGATGGGCCGCGTGCAAGTGATGAAACGCGAAGGAAAACAACTTCCGCCCGGCGCGGCCGTGGATGCCGAGGGCAATCCGACGACCGATCCGAACAAAGCCGTCGCGTTGCTGCCGTTCGGGGCGCACAAGGGCTACGGTATGGGTTTGATTGACGAACTTTACGCGGGCTACATCGGCGGTTCGCTGCCGCAAATTCGCGGGACTAAGCTGGGCGGCGAAAAAGAAAAGCGCGGTTCGACATTTTTCTTTCAAGTCATCCATCCCGACGCGATTAACGGAAATGGTTTTGCCAATAACCGCACGCAAAAAGAAAATGTCAAAGCCATCATCGAAGACATTCTCGGCCACGGAAATGAAAAATGCCTTTTACCTGGCCAGCCCGAGGCGAATTCTGGGAAATTGTCGAAACAACACGGCGGCTTGCTGTTCACAAAAGCGGAGATTGAAGAACTGAATCATCTCGCGCACGAAGTCGGCGAGGCGGCGTGGAATCTGGCTGATTTCAAATCCGTGCAGGTCTAAACTTTTTCAACCACAAAATTTTTATGGCAATTCAATTACGCGACAAAAAATCCTGCACCTACGATCAAATCTCGCTTGGCGAAGTCATGCTGCGGCTCGATCCCGGTGAAGGCCGTATCCGCACCGCACGCAATTTCCAAGCTTGGGAAGGCGGCGGCGAATACAACACCTCGCGCGGCCTGCGCAAATGTTTCGGCTACAAAACCGCCGTCTGCACCGCGTTTGTGGACAACGAGGTCGGCCATCTCATCGAAGATTTCATCATGCAGGGCGGCGTGGACACCGACTTCATCAAGTGGCGCGAAGACGACGGCATCGGCCGCAGCGTGCGCAATGGTTTGAATTTCACCGAACGCGGCTTCGGCATTCGCGGCGCGGTCGGTGTGCCGGATCGCGGCAACTCGGCGGCGGCGCAATTGAAGCCGGGCGATTTCGATTGGGAAAATATTTTTGGAAAAATCGGCACGCGCTGGTTGCACACGGGCGGCATTTTTGCTGCGTTGTCGGAAACGACGGCGGCCATCACCATCGAAGCCGTGAAGGCGGCGAAGAAACACGGCGTCGTCGTCAGCTATGATTTGAATTATCGTCCGTCGCTCTGGAAATCGATCGGTGGTTTGAAAAAGGCGCAGGAAGTAAATCGAGAAATCGCCAAATACGTGGACGTGATGATCGGCAACGAGGAAGATTTCACCGCGTCGCTCGGCTTTGAAGTGAAGGGCGCTGACCACAGCTTGAGCCACATTGAGACCGACGCGTTCAAGGCGATGATCGAAACCGCCGTGAAGGCGTATCCGAATTTCAAGGTGGCTGCGACCACCTTGCGCCGCGTCATCACCGCGACGAAGAATGACTGGAGTGCGATTCTCTGGCACGACGGAAAATTCCACGAGAGCCGCAAATATCCCGAACTGGAAATTCTGGATCGCGTTGGCGGCGGTGACAGTTTCGCCAGCGGCCTGCAATTTGGTTTCCTCGAATTCAACGACGCGCAAAAGGCCGTTGAATACGGTGCAGCGCATGGCGCGCTCGCCTCGACCACGCCCGGCGACACGAGCATGGCCACGCGCAAGGAAGTGGAAAAAACTTTCGGCGGCGGCAGCGCGAGAGTTCAGCGGTAGGTTGGAAATTTAATTTATGAAAACACCAACTGAACTTTTTTCACTCAACGGCAAGGTAGCGGTCGTCATCGGTGGCACAGGCGTGCTGTGCGGCGAAATGGCCGAAGGCCTTGCGATTGCGGGCGCAACCGTGGCGCTCGTTGGCCGCGATGCGACCAAAGCTCAAGCGCGTTTGGATTCCATCGCCAAAGGTGGTGGCAAAGCGGAATTTTTTCCGTGCGAGGCGACTTCCAAGACGGCGTTGCAACAATTGCTCGCAGACGTTTTGAAGAAATTCGGCCGCGTGGATATTTTGGTCAACGGCGCGGGCATCAATTCGCCGACGCCGTTCTTCGATATTCCCGAAGACGAGTTTGACCGCATCATCACGGTGAATTTGAAAGGCGTTGTTTTGGCCTGCCAGGTTTTCGGCAAACATCTGGTCGAGCAAAAATCCGGCAGCATCATCAATCTCGGCTCGGCGTCGGGACTAACACCGTTGTCGCGCGTGTTCACTTACTCGGCGTCGAAGGCGGCGGTTCACAACCTTTCCAAAAATCTCGCGCGTGAATGGGCGACGAGCGGCGTGCGCGTGAATATTTTAGTTCCCGGATTTTTCCCGGCGGAACAAAATCGGAAGGTGCTGAATCCCGAACGCGTGGCGCAGATCATGGGCAAGACGCCGATGAAACGTTTCGGCGAGGCGCGTGAACTCGTCGGCGCGACGCTGCTGCTGGCGTCAGACGCAGGCAGTTTTATTACCGGCGCCGAAATTGTCGTGGACGGCGGATTCGATGCGATGACGATTTGATTTGAACAGAAACAAACGGAGCAAACGAAGTAGGCAAAATAAATCAGCCCGTTGAAGTTGAAACCTCAACGGGCTTTTTGTTTTGAAAATTTTACAAATCCGTGATCGGTTTATGTCGCGGCACGAGTAATTTCATGAATCCCCAGGCGACCAAATAGCTTAGCGCGCAAATCACGAACATGATGAGATATGCGGTTTGCGGCGTGTCTTTGTAAATGTCGTTTAAGTGTCCCGAGAGCATTTGCAAAATGACGCCGCCGCCGATGCCGCCGGCCATCGTGCCGATGCCGGTGACGCTGGCGACGGTTTTTTTCGGAAACATGTCGCTCACGGTCGTGAATAAATTTGCCGACCATGCCTGATGCGCGGTGGCGCCGATGCAAATCATGGCGATGGCGAGGACGGCGGCCATTTTGCCGAAATGCTCGACGTTGCCAAAATATTGCGTCAGCAAAACGGCGAGCGGACAAATGGCGATCAAAAGCATCGCGGTCATGCGCGCCTGATAGACCGGCCAGCCGCGTTTGATGAGCAGCATCGGCACGCTGCCGCCAAAAATACTGCCGGCGATGGCGACGCCGTAAACGATGAAAGTCGGCAGCATGATCTGCTGCTTGGTCATGCCGAATTGCTTGTGCAAATAATCCGGCAGCCAGAAAAGATAAAACCACCAGATGCCGTCGGTCATGAATTTGCCGGCGAAAAACGCCCACAACTGGCGATAGCCAAAAAGTTTCAGCCAGGAAACTTTTTTAGTTTTATCGCCGGTCTGCTGGTCGGCGGGAGTTTCATCATCAACGTGGATGTAATCGTATTCAGTCTTCGACAACCGCTTCTGCCTGTTCGGCGGTTCGTAAAGCCAGAACCAAAAAATCAGCCAGAAAAATCCCGCCGCGCCGGTGAGGATGAACGCCATTTTCCAACCGCGCTGGTCGCCAAAATAAATCATGCACCACGGCACGAACAGCGCGGCGATCATCGCGCCGGCGTTGGAACCGGAATTAAAAATGGCCGTGGCCAGGGCGCGTTCGCGTTTGGGAAACCATTCGGCGACGGTCTTGATCGAGGCGGGAAAATTTCCCGCTTCGCCGACGGCGAACAGGCTGCGGATGACGACGTGCCGCGCAACGAGATTTCCGACAAACGCATTGGCAATCCCAAAAATTGACCAAAGCGTGAGCGAAAGGGCGAGGCCGAGTTTCGTTCCGATTTTATCAATCAGCCAACCGATGATGACCGTGAAGCACGCGTAAACGCCGGTGAAAAAAGAAGTGAGATAAGCGAAGTCGGTGTTCGTCCAGCCGAAGCCGCCTTGTTCGGCGGGGCGGGAAAAAAATTCTTTCAAGTAACTGATGACTTGGCGGTCGAGGTAATTGAAGGTCGTCGCAAAAAAAAGCAGGCCGCAGATGACCCAGCGATAATTGCTGGCAGCCGGCCTGGGTTGTTTTGGGGAATTCATCGGGTCGCGGAGGAATAAGCGAAAGCAAATCGCGGTTCAAGTTTGAAATCCAACTTTACAGGGCACCCATGCCTATGCGATGCTTGTGCATGATTTGGAAAAAATTTCTGCCGCTTTTGCCGTTGCTGATTTTGACCGGTTGTGCCGGAACGTTCACGCGTTTGACGCCGCTGCAACAGCCGCGCAACGCGAACAATCTTTATCCCGTCGAAGCCGTCTTCAATTCCTCGCAACAATCCCTGCGCTGGGACAGCGTCCAGGCGTATGTGCTCGTCAACGGCACGCTGTATCCGATGCGCGCGGTGCCGATCGTGAAAAACCGCTGGGAAGGCCTTGTGCCGGTGCCCGCCGGCGCGCCCGGCGTCGGCTACCGTTTCAAGTTTGATTACAAATTCAACAGCTTCGGCTCGGAGCCGAAGCCGAACAGCGTTTTCTCGCCGCTGTATTATTTGAAGGTGATTGACCCGTAAGCACGTTCAACGCCGGGGCCGCAGCAACAAAACTTTTTTGTCCGTGCCGTCCACTTCCACGCTGTGGGTTTCCACTTCGGGATCGTCTTTCAAAGCGTGATGGACGATGCGCCGGTCAAACGCGCTCATCGGTTCCAATTCCACCGCTTCGCCCCAACGACGAACCCTGTCGGCGCCTTCCTGCGCCTTTTTCACGAGCGCCTCACGCGCCTGCGCGCGGTAGCCGCCGATATCCACGGTGACTTTCGGAGCGCCGGGATCCTTCTGGAAAAGAATGCGGTTGGTGAGGTATTGCAAATCAGCGAGCGTCTGGCCCTGGCGACCGATGAGCCGCCCGGAATCGTCGGTCTTCACGTCAATCAACAAGCCGTCGTCCATTTTCTGCTCCTCGACGGTCGCCGGAAAACCGAGCGAGATGAGGATTTTTTCAACGATTTCTTTCGGTTGCGCGGGCATAAGAATTAAAAAAAACTAAAAATACAAAATTAAAAATACCGGCTCGGCGCCGTTTTTTTAATGTTTATTTTTACATTTTGCATCGTTTCATTTTTTCTTTTTTGAAATCGGTGTCAACGGCGAAACAGTCACCGCCGCCGCCAAAGGCTGGTTCGATTTCGTGACCTTCATCTGCAAGATGCTCAACAGGTTGCTGACCGTCATGTAAAGCGCCATGCCTGCCGAATAGATCGACAGCACCAGTACCCATAAAAGCATCG
>CAXUBD010000188.1:0-5655 GCA_964249225.1 uncultured Verrucomicrobiota bacterium
TACCGAAGACTTTAGCAAAAGTGAGATGTGGCTCAAGCGCATCAATGACACGGGCGTCAAGTCGGGAGTGTTTGCTGATTATAAATATTATTGCACGGGCGACCGCGGCGGTTCGCCGAGCGACGAGTCGGTGAATTGGATTGAACGCGCCCTGGCCAGTGATGGTCCCGTGCGGGTGATCTCCGCGACTTCCGACGAAATGTATAACGACATTACTCCGGAACAAGCCACCAAGCTGCCTTCTTACAAAGGCGATTTGTTGTTGATCAACCATTCTGCCGGATCGCTTACTTCGGAAGCCTACATCAACCGCTGGAACCGCCAGAACGAGCAGCTCGCAAACGCCGCTGAAAGCGCCGCGACAATTGCCTATTGGCTTGGCGTTACGCCCTATCCGCAATCAACCATTTATGCGGGATGGGATCTCGTCCTCGGTTCGCAGATGCACGACATAATGCCCGGCACCAGTTTGCCGAAGGCTTACGAATACGCATGGAACGACGAAGTGCTGGCGTTGAACCAATTTGCCGACGTCGCGGAACGTTCCTCGGCGGCCGTTTTGTCCACGCTGGACACGACCGCCAAAGGTGTGGCCGTGGCGGTTTATAATCCACTTGCCATCGAACGCGAAGATGCCGTTGAAGCCACCGTTACTTTCGCGGGCGCAACGCCTGACGCCGTCACCGCTTATGATCCACAAGGAAATGCAGTTCCCACACAAATTCTCGGACGCGATGGCAATTCGCTTCGTGTGTTGTTCGTCGCCAAAGTTCCTTCCGTTGGCTATGCCGTTTATGATTTACGCCCGGAAGCGAATTCCTCGTCGTCATCGAGTTTGCTCGTCACCGCGAACTCGCTGGAAAATTCACGTTACAAAGTTTCGGTGAATGCCGATGGCGACATCGCTTCCATCTTCGATAAATCGCTGAACCGCGAATTGCTTTCTGCGCCGGCGCGGCTTTCGTTCCACACGGAAAATCCCTCGCAATGGCCAGCTTGGAACATGGATTGGGAAGATCGCGAAAAACCCGCGCGCGGTTTTGTCGCCGGCCCGGCGCAAATCCGGATTGTTGAAAATGGTCCGGCGCGCGTGGCTTTGGAAGTCAAGCGCACAACGGAGAACAGCACCTTCACCCAGCAAATCCGTTTGTCCGCCGGCAGCGGAGGTGATCGCGTGGAAATTTTGAACAACATTGACTGGCGTTCTTCTGTTGCCAGTTTGAAGGCTGATTTCACTTTTGCCGCCGCAAACAGCAATGCCGCTTTCGCTGATAAAGTCGGTGTTTCGCTGCGCGATAATGACAAACCCACCCGCTTCGAAATGCCGTTGCAACAATGGATGGATCTTTCCGACGCCAGCGGCGATTACGGCGTGGAAGTGATGAGCGATTCCAAATATGGTTCGGACAAACCCGACGATCATACTTTGCGGCTCACGTTGTTATACACGCCCGGCACGCGCGGCGGTTATCCCGATCAAGGCTCGCAGGATCAAGGCCGTCACCAAATTCTTTACGCGCTCGCCGGTCACAAAGGTGATTGGGCGGCAGGACGCGATTCGTGGCAGGCCGCGCGGGTCAATCAACCTCTGCGCGCGTTTTTGCCGGGCGCACATTCCGGAAATGGCCGCACTTTTTCGATGCTGACGCTCAACAGCGATCAGGTTCAGTTGGAAGCCTTGAAAAAAGTTGAGGACAGCGATGAAATTATTGTCCGCTTCAAAGAACTCACCGGCCAGCCCGCAAATAATCTTTCGCTCAGTTTTCCCGTGGCGATCAAATCTGCGCGCGAAGTCAACGGCCAGGAAGCGCCGCTCGGCGACGCCACAATTCAGGATGGTCAGCTCAATTTTAGCATGAAACCGTTCGGCTTGAAAGCGTTTGCGCTCAAGCTGGCTTCGCCAACTGCCGTTGCGCGCGTCAGCAGCAAAATTGTTTCGCTGGATTTTGACACGGACGTGGTGAGCAGCCGCGCCAAGCGCACGGACGGAGCGATGAATTCGCAGGGCTGGGCTTATCCGGCGGAAATGTTTCCGAAAGAAGTCGTGCGCGAAGGAATTAAATTTCAACTCGGCTCCGTCGCCGACGGAAAAAATAACGCGCTGACTGCGCGCGGCCAGACGATTAAATTGCCGTCGGGAAATTTCAACCGCGTCCATTTGCTCGTCGCTGCGGACGGCGACACGACCAATCAAATTCAAATCGGCGCGGACGCGCAACCTTTCAACGTTCCCGATTGGACCGGTTACATCGGCCAATGGGACAATCGCCTTTGGAATAATCCGACGCACAAGCGCGACTTTGAAGCCAACCAGCCGCCGATCGGTCTTGTGCCCGGCTTCATCAAACGCACGCCGGTCGCGTGGTTCGCCACGCACCACAACACGCCGCAGGGCGACGCTTACTATAATTATTCTTACGTGTTTGAACTCACTTACGATTTGCCCGCCGGGACAAAAAATCTGACGTTGCCGGACAATTCAAAAATCCGCGTCTTCGCCGTGAGTGTGGCCGATGAGCCAACAGCTACGCCACCAGCCGCGCCGCTTTATGACACGCTTGCTGATCATCAACCCAGCGGTGCACCAATCATCCCGCAGGCGGGAAAAACTTTTAATCAAGCGACCGCGATCACACTGCTCGCGCCGCTTTATCATCGGCCCGGCGATCTTCATTACACGCTCGACGGCAGCGATCCGACGGCCAGTTCGCCGGTTTATTCGCAACCGTTCACGGCCGAAGACAACGTGAAAATTGCCGTCGCGCAAATTGACGAAAATGGAAATGTCGGTTCCATCGTTCGCGGCGAAATAAAAATCAACGACCTTGCGCCGCCAAAAGTCGTCAGCGCGCTTGCTGAAAAAAATCTGAACGCGCTCGACTTGACTTTTTCCAAGCCGCTGGATTCAACGACGGCTGCGGACGCGAAAAATTATTCGATTCAACCCGCGCTCAAGATCAGCAAAGTGACGCAGTCGGATGACGGCCGCAGTGTGACTTTGACCTTTGACTCGCCGATTCCGGCGGGAACTGATTTCACCGTCAGCTTGAGCGGAATCAAGGACAAGAGCGCCAATGGCAATGTCATTATGCCAACCGCGTTGCCGTTCAACGCCCAGAATATTGTCTACACTCTCAAGTCAGCGCAACTGCCGGCGCAGAGTGTTAGCACCGAATTCGCCGATTTGCCGATTCAAAAAAATGACGCGTGGACAATCAATTTGCTCGTCAAACCCGATCAAGTGACCGACGACCGCATCGTCATTGCCGGCTTCGGCCAAAATGGAAATAATCGAAATGGTGTGACTGGCCGCTTTTTCAGCGCATTCGACGGCAACATTGTTTTCGGATCAGGCCGTCGCGGTGGTGTCCGCACTGGTTCACCGCTTGAAGTTGGCCGCTGGCAGATGTTGACCGCCACTTATGATGGAACAACTCTCACGGTCTATAAAGACGGCGATCCCATTGGAAACCGGGATGTCGAACTGAGCAATGATGCGGAAGATTACGTCAACATCGGCACACCAGCGTCGTCCGAAAATTCCGGCAGCTTCACTGGCGTGGTGCAGAACTTTACCATCCGGCGCGGCGCATTCACGGATGCGGAGGTCAAGCAGCTCTTTGCCAACACCAAGCCGGTTCAGTGAAATATTTGAAATCCAACTGGAGGCCGGCCCTTGGTGGGCTGGTTTTCCTGCTGGCTGTTTTCTCGTCGGAAATGGTCGGCGCACATCCCGCCCAGTTCACGACGCTCCAAGTCAAGGTTGAGGCGGATGGACATTTCAACGCCACGCTTAACATTGACATACTTTCTTTCGCCTTGGGCAAGACTTCGCTCAAGACCAGCAACGAGGAACTCAAAGCGTTGCTGGATGGTTCCCGCGCCGATCTGTCGAATGATCTCGCCAGCGCCGATGAACATTTCCGCCACGAGGTCGTGGTTCGCACCGATGCCGGAAATGCCACCATCACTTCATGGACGTTGCCTGATTTGGCACAAGTTGACGCGGTGCTGGCGCGCAATATTCAGCCGCGCATTTTAGTTCCCGGGGAAATTACATTTTCCGGCACGTTGCCGGTCAAGGCGCATACTTTCGCCATCCGACTTCCTTACGTGCTTGGAGATACAGTGCAAGTATTGGAACTTCCTGATGGCAACAGCCATGACGAACCCGTTTCCGCCGGCGATTACTCCAGCCAGATTCCCATCGCGCTCAAGGCTCCGGGAAAATGGGACAAAATGGTCGCCATGGGCCGTTACATAATCGTCGGCTTCCATCATATCATTCCCGAAGGAACGGATCATATCCTCTTCGTGCTGGGACTTTTTTTGTTCAGCGCGCGCTTGGGTCCATTGCTCTGGCAAGTATCCGCCTTTACCGTCGCTCATTCGATCACGCTGGGCCTTGCGCTCTATGGCGTAGTGCGTCTGCCGTCATCCATCACGGAACCGCTGATCGCCGCCTCCATTGTTTTTGTAGCCGTGGAAAATATTTTTTCCAAGGAGATTAAACCGTGGCGATATGCCGTCGTTTTTTGTTTCGGACTGGTCCACGGACTCGGCTTCGCCAGCGCGTTTGCCGATGTCGGACTGCCGCGCGAAAATTTTCTCATCGGTCTGGTCGGCTTCAACCTCGGCGTCGAATGCGGCCAACTCACCGTGATTGCCGGAGCTTTTCTCGCTGTTGGCTGGTTTCGCCACCGGCCGTGGTATCGCAAGGTCATTGTGATTCCAGCTTCATCCGTGATCGCGCTCATCGCCTTGTTTTGGACCTTTCAACGTATTTTAAAAAATATTTTGTGAAAAGAAAAACAGGCCGGCCTTTTCGTTGTTTACAATTTTATGGATGTGGTTTTCAATTGCGGGCAATTCCTTTTGGTCGCCTGATAACCACATGTCTTTTCAAAAAAAACCGTGGCCGCAGAACTCGCCATGCCGACAATTATTTTTAATCTCTTCAAACATTAACTAATTCAGAAATGAAACGATTATACCCGGCTATTTTTTTCCTCTTATTGGCGGGCATAGTTCAGTTGCCGGCGGCGCAGAAATTATCTTTGACGCCTTTCGTCAATCCATTCATCGGGACGGATCCGAATCCGTTCAGCAAGGTCGGCTATTCCTTCGACACCGGAAATGTTTTTCCGGGAGCGGTCTGCCCGCGCGGAATGGTGGCGTGGAGTCCAGACACCACGCATCAAAGGCAAATCGCCGGCGGCTATTGGTATCCCGATGGCGCGATCGAGGAATTCAGCCTGAACCATTTCAGCGGACGCGGAGTGCCGTGCCTGAAGGACATCCCGTTCATGCCGGTGCCGATGACGATCACCAATTCGCCGGGGAAAAATTGGACTGGTTTCGCGGCGAGCTATTCGCACACGAATGAAAACGCGTCACCCGGTTATTACCGCGTCAAATTCGACAACGGCATCGAAACGGAATTAACCGCGACGCCGCGCACGGGCTTTGCGCGGTTCACGTTTCCGGCGCAATCAGCGGCAACGCTGCTGATCCGCGCCGACAGCTCTGTTTCCATCAGCGGCAAGGAAGTGACGGGTTTTCACATCAACAAAATCGGTACCTCGGACCGGCCTTACACCGTTTATTTCGTAGCCGAATTTGCCCAGCCATTTCAAAGCGCGAAAATCTGGGACG
>CAXUBD010000189.1:0-5647 GCA_964249225.1 uncultured Verrucomicrobiota bacterium
AACAACAAACAGACCCCCCTCATTTTTTATCCGGGCCGCGCGACCGGTTGCATACCCGGCGGTTACACCATCCCCGGCACTGTCACCACCATCGTGAGCGGTGCGTTCGAATATACCACGAGCGTGACCAATGTCACGATCGGAACCAACGTGACCAGCATCGGCTACGTTGCGTTTTATGATTGCGCCAGCCTTATCGCGCTGACGGTGAATCCGACCAATTCGTTTTACAGCAGCACGAACGGTGTGTTGTTCGACAAAAATAAAACGCTGCTCATCCAATATCCCATCGCTCTGGGTGGCAGTTACACCATCCCCGGCACCGTCACCAACCTCGCCGACGGCGCATTTGGCGACGCTCCGGGACTGACCGGTGTTGTGGTCCCCAACGGCGTCACCAATATCGGATTCGAGACGTTCTACAACTGCGCCAGCCTCGCCAGCGTTACCATCGGCAATCATGTCGCCAACATCGGCGCCAGCGCGTTCTTTTTATGCGCCGATCTGACCGCCATTGTCATTCCCGCCAGTGTCACGAACATTTCGCAGTATGCGTTCGGTGCCTGTCAAAACCTGTCAAGTGTCTGTTTTGAAGGAAATCCGCCGGCGGATGGCGGCAGTATATTTTTCGATGACAATTTTTCATTATCCACAATTCTCTACATCAACGGAACCGCCGGCTGGGGCGCCACCTATGATGGCATTGCGACCGCTCCGTGTCCGACTTGCGGCGGCAGCCTGCCACAATTGTTCATCGTCCGTTCCGGGACGAACGTTATTTTAACGTGGTCAACCGATTTTAGCGCATTCACTTTGCAATCCACCACGAATCTCGTTCCGGCGAACTGGGGGACAGTCGCTCCGGCGCCGGCCGTCGTCGGCGGATTGGAAACCGTGACCAATGCCATCGCCGGCACGCGAAAGTTTTACCGGCTGACCCAGTAGCCGAAAGAGGATTGCCAAAAATCCGCGTCCAGTCTGAAGTTCATCCTTTCATCGCACGGAATTGTCGCAGGGCGATGAACGGATCAATCCGCGCCAGCAGAAAATGCGCCCAGTGATTTTGCCAGCGTTGCCAGAACGTCTGCGACTGCCGCCATTCGCGCAGTTCAATTTTCCGGCAATGCTTCAGCGCGCGTTCAAAAATTTCATGTCCGCGAACGGCCACCGTCTTCTCGGCCAGCCGCAACATGAGTTCGTAATTCAGATTCAGACTGCGAATGTCCAGGTTGGATGAGCCGACGTAAGCCGCGCTGTCGCAAAGGATCATTTTGGCGTGCAACACCTGCGGTTGATATTCGTAAATCTCCACGCCCGCTTTCAGGAGACGATGGTAAAGACTGCGCGCGGCCAGTCGTGAAACCAGCACGTCGGTCTTGCCGGCGAGAATGAGTTGCACGCGTCCGCCGCGCCGCGCCACGCGGATCAAATCCCGGCGCAGCCGTCGGGTCGGCAGAAAATAAGCGCTGACAATCCGCACGTCGCGAGCCGTCGCGAGATCGTGATGCAACACGGTTTGAAAATGGCTTGCGCCGCGGCCAGGATGCGTGAGCAACAATTCTTCGGCCGGATTTTTCGGGGATCTACGTTTGCGCTTGAAGGCGCGCCAGCGCGCCAGCAGTTTGCGGCGCGATTGCGTGAGCGCGAACAATTGGTCGAACGACGCGGCCAGGTTTGCCGCGAGCGGGAAATTTTCAATCTGCACGCCGATGTCAAACCAGCCTTGCGTCAGGCCGTCGCCGTCGTATTCGTCGGAAATATTGAACCCGCCGACGAACGCCGCGTGGTCGTCGCAAACCAAAAGTTTCCGGTGGTTGCGCACGCCGAAGCGCCAGAGGTGAAGCGGATTGAAACGATGCACTTCCGCGCCCGCCGCGACGAGCGGCGCGAAAAAATTATTCGGCAAAAACCACGAACCGGCGGCGTCCACCAGCACGCGCACGCGCACGCCGCGTTTGGCGGCGGCGATCAAGGCGTCACGAATCTGCCGTCCTAGGTTGCCGTCGGCATAAATATAAGTTTCCAGCCGGATGGATTTTTGCGCGGCGTGAACCGCCGCCAGCATGGCCGGAAAAATCTCCCGGCCGGTGCAAATCCATTTTAGCACGGGCGCTTTGGATGCGGGCATGAGCCATCGTAATTCCTTGGACTCAACTTGGCATTCCCGTCGGCGCGGACGAAAAAATTTTCGCGCAAAGCGAAGCGCTGGGGAAAAATCCCGGTGATGCGCGGTAAATCGCAACTCGGCATGGACGGCGTCCGGCACGCCGTTCGGGGAAGCCAGATTATCGCGCTTGCGCAAATTTCGGACCGCCTTACGCTTGAGCGCGTTTGCGCACGATGCTGAAATTATTTTTCCGCGCGGCGACCGGCGTTTTCCTTTTGGTGACGCTGGCGGCCATGGGCGCTTATTTCTATCCGGAGAAATTTCTATGCGTGGACAGCGGCAAGGTGGCGGCGGATGTGATTATCGTCCTCGGCGGCGGCCCGCATGAAAAAAGGGCGGAACGCGCGGCGAACCTTTTCAAAGCGCGCGCCGCGCCGCGCCTCGTCGTCACCGGCGCGGGAGATGATGAAATCCACCGGCTGATTTTGTTGCAGGCCGGCGTTCCCGCGGGCGCGATCCAAATCGAAAGCGATTCGCAGACAACGCGGGAGAACGCGGAGTTCACCATCAAGTTGTTGCGCGCGGAAAAAATCCACAGCGCGATCCTGGTCACATCGTGGTATCATTCGCGGCGCGCGGTGAAGACGTTTGAGCATTTTGCGCCGGAAATAAAATTTTATTCGCATCCGTCTTACTTCGCCTTTGACCGGCAGGATTGGTCGCATGCCATGACCAAACGCATTTACTTGGAATACTTGAAATTAGCCGGCTATTGGATTTGTTACGGCGTCAGGCCGAATTGACGCGGCGAAACTGCTTGCGCCCGAAGGAGTCATCTGGCAAGTTCCACAGCCTTGATCGCGGGGTGGAGCAGCCCGGTAGCTCGTCAGGCTCATAACCTGAAGGTCGTTGGTTCAAATCCAGCCCCCGCAACCAATTTACGGCCATGAAACACGATTTCATGGCCGTTTTCATTGGTGATTTTAGCATTTCTTTCATTTCTTCCGTTTGATTGAAACAACGTGAACTTCTTGAAATAATTCTTAACAAAAACCAACAAAGTAACCAACAAATTTTTTTGCATTATTGATTAGGGCAAGCTTACCCAACGAAGAATTAAATTCTGAATTGACTCCTAAAATATATTTCGCCTTAATTTAGAGTCCCTAATCCCTAGGCCCTTTTCCCGCCGAACGCGCTTCGATTCAATCGAAGCGCGTTTCTTTGCCTTTGCTCCAGAGGGAGATCGTTGTGAAGAAAAAGCCGCCACCGAAAGTTTTTCAAAAACTTTCAGAAAAACTGTTGACACGATTTTCATGCTCAAATGGGCATGAAGTCGGCGTGAACCGGGCTGCAAGCGGGCATTTTCCTGTCAACAACCTGCCTCAATTTTTTGCCATTTTCCATCTGCTAGGCTGCTTGCGTGAAAGTAACGGAAGGCCAGTTGAGCAATGGAAAGGCAAAAAAAAGGATGCTCAATGAATAGCGAAATAAAGTCTGTGGCACGCCGAGACAGATTTTCTGTTCGGCATAAACGAGACCGGAAAATTGCCCTCGATGAGATGCTTCCAACGGTGGAGGCGGCGAAGTGGCTTAACCTAAAGCCGCGCCGACTGCTGGCGGACTCGAAAGGCAAGAAGGCAAAAATTCCCGGGTTTTGGATCAACGAAAGAGTGGTGCGGTATCATCCGCGCACGATCATCGCCAAACTCGCCTTTGACGCCGGCGTTCCCAAAGAGGCCATCGCCGCCAGTCTGTGCCTTTACACCATTTCGATGTGATGACGGATTTTGCTCCTTGCACCGTCATTGCAGCGTTGCCGCCCGTTGAACTAGCAGTCGCGTGTGCGATTGCCGGGCGGACAATTTTAATTGAGCCAAAGTATGATGCCAGAGTTTGACAATGAAACTTCGCTGCGCGAAGCCGAGGCAAAGATGCCGCTGGAGCGGGTCATCCGCGACTTCGGCTTTGGCCCGAAGAATGAGAACTGGAAATCTTTCGACTGCCCCTTTTGCAAAAAGGAGGACAAGGGCGGCGTGTTCACCGCTGCCGGCAGCAACACGAAATTGTTCAAGTGCCTGTCGGATTCATGCGACGCGAACAGGGCGATGCCGGTCGTGAAATTTGTGATGAAGATTCGCGGACTGCATAGCGACCGCGAAGCCTTCATCGAGTATCTGAAAATGGCCGGCGTCTGGCGGGAACCGCCGCGCCGCGTGGAAAACCCGGCGCAACCGCAAGTGACCAACGGCGACGGCTGTTCCGCCATGCGGGAATTTTATTCCAAGCTGGCGCTGCTTTCCGCCGATGAGCAAAGAACTTTTGAAAAGCGCGGGCTGGCATCGGCGACTTGCGCCGCGCTTGGTTTCAAATCCAATCCGAAATCCAACCGCCGCCTGCTGCTGGAACTGGCGAAAACCTTTGCGTGGGAAGAATTGAAAGCGTCGGGACTCTGGCTTTCCGGGACGGAACAAAAACGCCGCCGTCCTAATTCGCAATTCTGCGGCTACGTCCAGCTTGCACGCAAACCAAAGAGCCAGCGAAAACATCCCGGCGACAAAATGGTGTGGGGTTGGTGCGATGAGGCATGGTGCGCCAAATGCGAGCAGTCCTTGCGGACGGTCACTGTATGCCCGGCGTGTGGCGGCAAATTGAAAACCACCAATGCGATTCTGATTCCATACTTCAACGAGCGCGGCGAATTGATCGCGCTGCGTCCGCACAAGGGCGGCGCGCCCGAAGGCACGGCGGCCAGCGCGATGCACATTTACGTCCCGCGCAATCCACTGAAAATTTCCGAGGAGAGTTTTTCAACGGTCGTCGTCACCGAGGGCGAATTCAAGGCGGGGGCGTTGTGGCAGACGCTTGGCGCTGGCCGCGACGACGGACAGGAGCCGGTTGGCGTCGCGGCCTTGCCGGGAATTTATTTTGCCAAGCACTTTGAGATTCGGGAGGAACTCGACGAATGGTTGCGCGCGGTCAAATGCCGCCGCGTCATCGTGGCCTATGACTTCGAGGACAAGGGAAATCCCAAATTCAAGGACGCCTATCAATCCGACCCGCGCAAGCGCTTTGATTCGCAAATCTGGGCGCGGTATCTGGCGACTGATTTATCAAAGAAGCTGCACATTCGCGGCGAAGTGTGCGTGCTGCCAAAGGAGTGGCAGCAGGACGGAAAGGCCGATTGGGACGGCGCATTGGCAAAATTTATTTGAGGCGACAAAATGAAAACATCCAACCTGATTTTTTGGGAAGCGATTGCGGGACTGGCCGGAATAAACAACCCCGAAGTCCGCGCCGAGCAGGTGATGAGAAAATGGGGCCGCCGCGTCATGACGCCGGACGCTTCCCGCGAAATCATCGCCGACCTGACGAGTGAAAATTTTCCCGCGCAACTGACGGGAGCGGACGCCAGGAGAATTTTTCAGTTGAACCCGAAGCTGGTTGGATGAGCGAAATTTTGATCAAAAAAATCATGGCGCTCTCCGGGACGATGCCCGACCCGGAAGCGCACCGGAATTATTTGCGAAGGCTGCCCGC
>CAXUBD010000190.1:0-5621 GCA_964249225.1 uncultured Verrucomicrobiota bacterium
AGGGTCTGGCGGTCGGCGCAACCCTTCCCGGCTTTGATGAAAAGGACGTGACCGGCCAGCCGCTTTCCGTCGCCGGCCACAAAGGCAAGGTGGTGTTGATTGATTTCTGGGCGACATGGTGCGGACCTTGTCGCGGTGAACTGCCCAACGTCCTGGCCATTTACAAAAAACATCACCCGGAAGGTTTCGACATCATCGGCGTCAGCCTCGATCAAGATCAGGCAAAACTCACCGAGTTCACCAAATCCATGGACATGACGTGGCCGCAATATTTCGACGGGCAGCAATGGACGAACAAACTGGCCGTGAAGTATGGCATCGAAAGCATTCCCGCGACTTTCCTGCTCGACGGCGACGGCAAAATCATCGGCAAAGATTTGCGCGGCGAAGATTTGGAAGCGGCCGTGGCCAAAGCATTGGCGAAAAGTTGATCCGCCGGGAAATTAAAATGGTGCCCCGGCACGGACTTGAACCGTGAACCAATTGATTAAGAGTCAACTGCTCTACCATTGAGCTACCGAGGCACAATAAGGGGCGCGTAGAATCTTAACATTTCGACCATTTGTCAACCTTCTCTGACTGCTAATGACTAATTAATGACTAATGACGGTGGCAATTTTTTTTGCTACGAAAATCAAACGTAAAGCGCGTTTTGCAAGTCCCGCACGAGCACGCTCATAAACGGATAACGCTTGTCGGGGTCGCGCGCAAGGCATTTAAGGACGACTTTTTCCAGCACGGCGGGCAGTTCCGGATTATGCTCGCGCGGCGACCGCGGACCGGCGGGATCAAGCTGACGCGCGAGGATTTCCGCCGGCGTCTCGCCGGGAAACGGCTTTTGGTTCGTCAACAATTCATACGCCGCGACGCCGTAGGCGAAAATGTCCGCGCGTGAATCAATCGGCAGCCGCTGCAATTGTTCCGGCGCCATGTAACCGGGCGTGCCGGGATTTTTCGCCATTTTTTTCGGCTCTTCGGGAATCGGCTGCGCCAGATCGAAATCCACCAGCCGCACGCCGCCGTTGCGGGTCACCAAAACATTTTCCGGCTTGAAATCCAGGTGCATGTAGCCGCTTTCGTGAACGTGGTTCAGGCCGACGGCCATGTCGATCAGGATTTGCGCGACGTTTTCCGTGAGCACGGCGTCTTGCCGCGCATACAGTTCCTTCAAGTTCGCGCCCTCTACGTAATCCATCAACAGGTACAGCGTTCCCTCCGCCTTGCCATGTTCCACGTAGCCGATGACAAATTCACTTTCGTTCAACTGCGACAAGACCTCGCAGCCGCGCACAAAGCGGCGGCGGGCGAGAAAATTAAACCGCAGTTCGCTCTTTAATTTTCGCAGCGCGTAGCTTTTGCCGCGCGCATCGGTGACGAGCCAGATTTCGGCCATGCCGCCGGAGTTGATGAGTTCTTGCGGATAAAATTTACCGGCGAATTTTTCCGGGTTGACCGCTGCTTGCAATTCACTTGCCATGAAATTCAATAGCACGGCGCGCCCGCCCGCGCGAATAAAAATTTTCGACCATGCCATTCAAGACGGATCTCATGCGCGCCCGGTTTCAACTTGTTTGAAGACGGCGCTCGATGGATTCAATGAGCGCCAGCGGATGGACCCCGACTGGCGCGGCGCCTTCGATTTGAAGAACGGCCACGGCCAGTTCCAAGAGTTGTTCGGCGGTGTATTTCTTCGCGCTGGTGGCGATGAGCTTGAACCGCGAGTTGCGGTTCAATTCATCGGCGTCAATCGTGATCGAAGTCACGACGACGGGCGAGATCAGGTTCGCCACGCGCATTTTCACGACGAGCCGCAAAACGGAACGGCCCGGTAATTTGTAATCAATCACCAGCAGATTGCATTTTTCTTCCGGAAGTATTTCCCAGCCGGATTCCGCAACGGCGGCGGCATTCACTGGTTGACTGGCGCGGTGAAGCAACGCGGCATTCATGTCGCGAATGGAAATGCTGGCATCGCCTAAAAAAATCTGGGCGGATTCATTTGGCGAAGAATGACGAAGGGTATTCATGATTCGATTAATGGCCCGCGTCGTGGTCCATGTCGCCCGGATGTTCGCCATGATCCACGCCGGAAGCATGTTCGGCCTGATCGCCGTCTCTGTGCCGGTCCCGATAATCCGCGCGGTCACGATCACCCCGGAAAACACAACCGCTGGTCGCGAGCAGGATGAGAAAGCTGAGAAAAAACAGGTTGGATTTCATAAGTTGGTTTGTTGTTTTTGTTTCATGCGGACTTGGCTCCACCGTATGAAGCGCAGTCACATTGAAGTTTTGCCTATTTTAAATCGCACCGCCATGGGGTGTTCACCCCAATTCACCCGACGAAGATTTCAAAAACGAATGCTGGTTGTCAGCGCGATCCAGTGGATTTGCACCTGAGTCGAACTGTTGGAGTATTCGCCGCTCAACAGGCTGCTCGTGCCGACGTCGCGTGGCACGGGCAGGTCATATTGATACGCCAGATTGACCGCGTAATGTTTCCACTGGTAGCCGACGCCCGCCGTGAGCGTGTGTTCCGTGATCGCCGCGGTCATCGGGGAGAGCGTCGCATCCGGCACGGGACTTTGCCCGTAGCAATAACCCGCGCGCAACGAAAGGTTTTTGGTCACGGCAAATTCCATTCCCGCGCGATAGACAAATTCATTCTGCCAGTTCATCGGAACGTAATCCGAAACGTTCGCGCCCAGCGCCGCATTCACGCCGGGATTGCTGCCGTTGCTCAAATGCACGGGCAGTGATTTGAACGCGTTCGCCCAGTTGATCCAGTCGAGTTGCAACGCCAGCCGCCACTGCGCATGAAATTTCCATGACATTCCCAGACTCGCCTCCTGCGGAAACGTGTTGTCCACTTCCGCATCGTAGTGAAACGCGAGCGGGCCGGGCGACACGCCGAATTGCGCGTAAGGATCGCCCGTCGCGCCGCCGGTCGTGTCAATCTTCGTCTCGGTCAGATAGGAAAAACCGAACTGCAGATTCGTCGTCGCGCGAAATAAAATTCCCGCCTGCACGTTCCAGCCGTAGCCCGACGTGTGCAGGTCGAACAACGTCTTCGCGCCGTTCAGCGAATGCGGGTTCGGCGAAAGATTTTGGAAAATGTAAGGCGTGTCCAAATTGTTCTCGTTATACACCGCGCCCACGCTCACGCCGAGCGACCATTGCGAATTGATCCGAACGCCTGCGCCCAGCGCCGACCGCCACAACTGGATTTCCGCGCGATGCTTCTGCTGGCCGTAGGAGACATTTCCACCCAGGCCGCCCGGCGAATCAAAATAATTCCAGTCGGCGACATCAGTGGATTCCGGGATGAACGAAACGCCAAGCGCCAGCGGAATTTTTTTGAACGGATACGCCAGCGCGCCTTCGGGAAAAGCGCGGAACGTCTCGTCCAGCCCGCCGTTCGCCGTCGGCGGTTTGTTGAACTGGCCATTCGGCGTCGCGCCCACTAAGCTCACATCCAATCCCGGCGATTCCAAAAAACCCAGTCCGGCGGGGTTTGCCTCCAGCGCGCCGAGCGTACTCGCCGCCCAGCCCGTTTCCGTTCCGCCCATCGCCATGGATTCCGCGCCGATGCCATTGCGATAAATTCCGTTTGCGAAAACCCGACTGCTTGCGCCTGCGAACATCAAGACAAAAGTAATCAACACCGCCCGCTGTCGGCGGCTTTGTTCGTTTAAAAAATATTTCATCATTTTCCGGCGGAAAAAACAGCCTAACTCATGCCAACAACCCGCAAACGCAATAATTCTTGAGCGGAAATTTTAGACAGCGCTCGAATATCACCGCCCCTGTATGCACGACACGAACAATCCGCCGCGGAAAATTCTATCGCTTTCCACGCTGGACCAATGAAACGATGAACACCACAAGGAAGACGACGAACAAAACCCGCGCGATGGTCATCGCAATGCCCGCGATGCCAAACAAACCAAGCGCGCCAGCGAGCAATCCGACGAGCAGAAAAACCAGGACGTAATAAAGCATAAGTAAAAAGGTTTAGGTTTAGTTTGAGTTGCGCGGCAATATTATTCTGATAACGCCGGGGCGCAATGGATTATTTCATCGCCCGCGCGCGCAACTCCGGGAACGCGCCAAACTGGTCGGGCACAAATTCTTTGAACGAGTCGTCAGGCATCAATTATTTGCTTCGACGATTTGTCAGGCGTTTTTTGTCGCAAGGCAATGCTTCTCCAAATGCCGCTTGTAGTCTTCAAAAGCGCGCGGAAAGTCCGGGTTCTTGTAGATGTCGAAAATTCCAAAGTCCGGAAGAATCTCGTAGCCGCAGAATTTGTAATTGGATGTGATGTTCAGAAACAAGTCAGCCGTTCCCTTGCCGCCGAATAATACGCTGTTGGGATTATCGTAGGTTTCTCTTGGTGCATTCCAAGTCGCAGAAATCATAAACTTCCTTCCCTGCATTTTGCCGCCCGTGCCATATTGTCGGCTGGGGTCTTTACGCGTGCGGCCGTCGCCTTCGAGCAATGCCTTTGTGGCTAAAGCAGAATTGAAAACCTCATCCACATATTTTTTGTAAATCCACGGTGCGCCGAACCAATTCACCGGCGTCTGAAGGATGACCAAGTCGGACGTCGCATGTTTTTGCACTTCTTCTTCTGGTTTGTAACCACGCTCTACAAAAGTTTCGGCGACCTCATGACCGCGCTCGACAAAAAACGCCTTCGCGAGTTCCATGAAGGCGAGGTTCAGCTTGCCCTCGGACCATCCGGGATAGTTGAGGTGCGCGTTGATGATAAGTATTTTCATTTGGTAAGGCGTCTTTGGATTCACATTTTCTGCGCTTCCTTCGTCCAAGTGTCTTTTAACGTGATTGTGCGATTGAAAATTAATTTTTTTGAGTTGGAATCTTTGTCCAAGGTGAAATAGCCGATGCGCTCGAATTGATAGCGCAATTCCAGTTTCGCATCTTTCAAACTCGGTTCAAGTTTGGCGGTGATGACTTCGAGCGAGCGCGGGTTGAGGACGGATTTGAAATCGCGTCCGTCCTTTTCCGGCTCGGCTTCGGTGAAGAGGCGGTCGTAAAGGCGCACCTCGGCGTCAATCGCGTGCGCGGCGCTCACCCAATGAATTGTGCCTTTTACTTTTCGGGATGAAGTCGTTCCGCCGGTTTTGCTGTCTAAATCCGCCGTGCAACGTAGTTCAATTATTTCACCGCTAGAATTTTTTATAATTTCGTCGCACTTGATGATGTAGGCGTATTTCAAGCGCACTTCGCCGCCGGGTTTCAACCGGAAAAATTTCGGCGGCGGAACTTCCTGAAAATCGTCGCGCTCGATAAAAATTTCCCGCGTGAAAGGAATCTTCCGCCGGCCTGCGCTTTCGTCTTCGGGATTGTTGACGGCGTCGAGTTCCTCGACTTTGCCTTCGGGAAAATTCGTGATGACAATTTTCAGCGGGCGCAAAACCGCGAGCCGACGCAGCGCGCGTTTGTTCAAATCTTCGCGGATGGCGTGTTCCAAAACCGCAACGTCCGTGAGTCCGTTGAATTTCGTGATGCCAATGTTGTAAGCAAAATTTCGCAATGCTTCCGCCGTGACGCCGCGACGACGGATGCCACAAATCCTCGGCATTCGCGGATCGTCCCAGCC
>CAXUBD010000191.1:0-3512 GCA_964249225.1 uncultured Verrucomicrobiota bacterium
TTCATGAACTCATCCGGCGGGCGCATGCGGCAGGCAAAATCGTGGCGCTGGGCGGACCTTCCGTTTCGTCGGCGCCGGAATATTATCCCGAAGTTGATCTGCTCCATTGCGGAGAAGCGGGCGATGGCACCCTGAAACTTTTTCAAAGATTGGATGAAACGGTCGAGCGTCCCGCTAAACAGATGGCGTTTCACACCGTGGAGCGGCTGTCCATGGCGCAGTTTCCCACGCCGGCCTACCACCGCATTGATGTGCGAAAATATCTGCTCGGTTCCGTGCAATTTTCCAGCGGCTGCCCCTTCACGTGCGAGTTTTGCGATATTCCCGCGCTGTATGGCCGCAACCCGCGTTTGAAAACCCCGGAGCAGATTGTTCAGGAATTGGATCAATTAGCGGATGGCGGTTGCAATGCCATTTACTTCGTGGACGATAATTTCATCGGCAATCCCAAGGCGACGCAGGAACTCTTGCCTCATTTGATTGAATGGCAGAAAAAGCGCGACTACTCCGTGCATCTTTCCTGTGAAGCGACACTGAACATGGTGACGCACACCCAGATTTTGGCACAGATGCGCGAAGCGGGTTTTACGAATGTTTTTTTTGGCATTGAAACTCCCGAACCGACCGCGCTCAAAGCGATGAAAAAAGGCCAGAATCTGCGGACACCCATTCTGGAGGCCATCCAGACTGTCAATCGTTACGGCATTGAAGCCGCCTCAGGCATCATCATGGGTCTGGATACGGATACGGTGGAAACGCCCCAGGCCATCATGGACTTTGCGGATGTCTCCAACATTCCGATCATGACGGTCAATCTGCTTTATGCCCTGCCAAAAACCGCGCTCCATGAAAGGCTCCTCAAGGAGAATCGCGTGTTGCGCGACGCGGGGAATCGTGATTCCAACATCGTTTTTCTGGAGCCATACGAAAATGTTCTGCGCAACTGGCAGACGGTGATCGGGTATGTCTACAGCCCGAAAAAACTTTATGCCCGCTATAATTACAATGCGCTCCACACCTTTCCCAATCGGATCCGGCCCAAAAATCCATGGCAGCACGCCACCGTGAGCAATCTCAAGCGGGCGATCAAAATATTCTCCCGTCTCATCTGGCACGTCGGCATTCGGAGCGATTACCGCCGTCTTTTCTGGGGCATGACTTGGCGGGAACTGAAGCAAGGCAACGTGGAGAATGTGTTTTCAATCGCCATCGTTGCGCATCATCTGATCACCTACTCGCGTGAATGCACCGAGGGAAAGATGCAGTCTTCCAATTATTCCATGAGGCAGGTAGAAGCCAATCGCAGTCAGAATTTGCAGACAGCGTGAGCCCGCCGCCAAGTTCACGCCCGGAAAAAGTGCTTTGGGGTGGAAATTATTTTCGCGGTGAATTTTGTCCCGCCGGTTTTGAGGGAAGTTTGACCTTCGTCGGGACGAACTTCGTGCCGCGGATAGGCTCTGGATTGACCCCGAACCGGGTGGCATAAATACGAGTGAATTGCGTTCCAAAGAAAAGGATCTGCGCCGAATAATAAACCCACACCAGCACGATGACCAGCGAACCCATGGCTCCATAAACCGAAGAGATGCTGCTTTTGCCGATGTAAATGCCGATCAAAAATTTTCCGACATTGAAAAGCACGGCCGTGATGAAGCCTCCCAGCCAGACATCGCGCCAGGCAATTTTCACATCCGGCAGAAATTTGAAAATCATCGTGAACAACAAGGTGATGATGCCGAGGGAAACGAAAAAATTCAGCGTCTTCAACAGGATTTCCGTGGCGGAAATATAATGGCCGATGAAATTTCCCAACGCCGCCAACGCCGCGCTGCACACCAGTGAAACCAACAACAGAAACCCGATCCCGAAAACCATCGCGAACGACAGCAGCCGGTGCAGGATGAAGTTGCGCAAACCTTTTCCCCGCGCCTGTTGCACGTTCCAGATTTTGTTCAAGGAATTTTGCAGTTGCACAAAAACGCCGGTCGCCGCCACGGCCAGCGTGCCGCCCGCAATCCAGGTTGCCCACGCTCCCTCTTTGGATTTATTCGCCGCCGCCACCAGCGCTTGAATGGCGTCGCCACCCTCCTTGCCGATCAATTGGTTCACCTGCCCGAATAATTCCCGGCGTGCCGCTTCCTCGCCAAACGCAAACCCGGCGATGGCCAGGGCGATGATAAACAGCGGAGCGATCGCAAAAACCGTGTAATAAGAAAGCGCCGCACCCTCGGAAACGATATTGCCATTGATGCAGGCGTCTATGGTGTCGTAGATCAAATGGTAAACCGTTTTAAATTTCCCCAGCGTGGCTTTCACTTGTTGTCATTGGTTTTTTCCACTTGGTCCACGGTGACGTGCTGGTCGAGCTTGGGCAGCAGGGCGTGAATAAAAGCATTTTGCAGCAACGTGGCTGCGGCCGTAAAAACGCCGACGGTGGAATTGGTGTAGGAACCGGAGATGGGGATTTTGGTGGCGAGTTGATCCTTGGGATGATTTGTGAAAATAGTCGCGACTCCGCCGACGATGGCTTGCCAGAAAATTTCCAGGATGTTTTTCTTCCGTTCCTTGTCCCATGCGAAAACGTCCAGGTTGCTGAAAAAAACCTTGAGATAACCATCGTAAGTTCCGTCCGCCGACGCCACCGAAGTGTAAAAGGAAAAATTGCCGCGCGCCACGTCGAATTTTCCGTAGGCGCGCAGAAAATCATTCAGCGCGACCAGGTCCACGTTCGTCAGCCCGCAATTCATCTCGAACGCCGGCGCGGCCTGCAACAGATTCATTTGCAACTGCAGATTGAGATTGCCGCCGCCAATGGTGGAAGCGCTCGCGGTGAGACCCGACGGCAGTTTTTGTTTGGCGTCGCGCGCGTTGGTCAGGTTCGTGGCCGTCGCGGAAATTTTGCTCAAATAAATGTTCACGGGCGGTTTCGAAGACGGATCTTGAAAATGAATCTCACCGTTGGAAATTTCCACGCGGTTCAGGTCGAAGGGAAAAAGGCTTTCCAGCATCTTGTCCCAGCGCACGTCTTTGCCGTTCTGTTTCTGTTCCGGTGTCGGACCGGTGGCGAAATTGACCTGCGGCTGGTTTAAAAATACCTCGCCGACCAGCGAGCCGTGAAATAATTCACGCCAGTCAATGGAAAGATCGATTTACGGTGCGGAAAAAAGCGGCGATGGCACGCCGCCGCTTTTTTTAAGAATCTGGATTTGTTGAATCCGATAACCGCCGCGCCATAACCGCATTTCGATGCCGCCGATTTTTCCGGCGTAATCGCGAGACTCGTTCAGTTTGTGATTCACATACGCCTTGACGGCTGACGGCAACGCGAGGCGCACGGCAATCAACACCACTAAAACAATTAGGCTCCATTGAACCACGCGTGAGGCGCGGTGCCAGCGGGAATGGATGTCAAAACTAAATTTCATTGGATGCGTCCGTTGAACGCGGGCGTTTTTATCTTCAAAACTGCGGCTCAATTTTTAGCCGGGTAAAATTTAAAATAAAATGCTTTG
>CAXUBD010000191.1:3522-4313 GCA_964249225.1 uncultured Verrucomicrobiota bacterium
CTTTGATTCAGCTTGGTTGTGAATCAAAGCTAATGGGCTTACCGATTTACGGCATATTTGTTAATTAGTCTGCACGCCGCCATTGCCATTGGTGCTGGTATTCCAATTATTAGTGTTCGCGTTGCCGTACGAATTGGTCGCTTGATCCGCATTGTTGCTGGAGTCAACGTTGGAATGACAGCCAGTGACAGTCAAGGTCACTATGGCGAGAAGTAATAGCATTGTTTTCATTTTTGGTTCTTTAGTTTGGTTGATTATTTGGCGGCGAGCGGGGTATGAGCCGCCCGCCGCTTTCGCAAACAACGTCGGTTATTACCGCCGGCATTTGCATTTCGATTCACAACGTTGCGTGAATCAAAACAACAGTTGCACATGGCGTGCCAAAAAAAATCCGTGAAAAACTTCAAAAAATAAGTAAATAAGTTTGGGGCAACGTTCGCAAATTGCCTTTTTTTGTCCGCATATTGCAATACAGCATAATTCATTTTGTTGACGATTTAATTTTAATGGCCGGCAAATCTTCAAACCGACATAATATGGCACGCTGCAATTCAAATACGATCTCACGACAAATTGCATCATGAAAATTGCGTGAGTTATGCAAAAATTTGCGTTTTTTTGCTGGCGACATCTCGGCACGATTCCAGCTTGGCAATTGGAGAAGATGAAATCTGGAGAGGCCGGGGCGCGGCAACATCAAGCGCCCACCACAGTTCAATTGCGCGTCACGATCGAAACAATGGCCAAACTCGGCCAACGACTTCATGACGAAGCCGCACATGCCCTGGTGC
>CAXUBD010000191.1:4323-5564 GCA_964249225.1 uncultured Verrucomicrobiota bacterium
ATATTGGCACGCGCGCGAATGAACAAATCAGCCGCATCGAAACCGTTATCGCCCAACTGAAAAACTGGCGTGAAGAATTGTTGGAACAGGTCGACAACCAAAATGTTTATCAAAGTTCATCAGCAAATGATTTTGAGAGCCAGGATTCATTATGTTTAGAAGAACTCACAAAGATCGAGTTTGCGCTGCTTTGACTTTCGCCGTCCACTTTTTATCAAACCTGCCGATTCAACTTCCTGCCACGAAACAACTGAACGAGTCGCGCGGCGACGTGGAATAAAATAACTTAGTCGTGGATGTTTTCGAAAAGGGGACTTTCGGGTGAAGATAAATTTAAGTTAAGCTCCGGGGTTTACTTTCAGCAAACATAATCATGCGGCGCGATTAATCATGCTTGCCGGAAAAGCCATTAAAAAAAATCCGCCGGCTCGCGAAAAGCCGGCGGTAAAACAATCGGTTTTTTTATGGAAAAATACGTTGCCCATCAACGGGTCGTGTTTGGGCCGCCAAGTTTATTCTGAAGGTCTTGCACCATCTGATAATGTTCGCGCAAAGTCGGCAACGTTTTCTCCGCATATTTTTTCAAAGCCGGATCTGACAAAGTCGCTGCCGCATTTTGGAATTTGTTGATGGCCTTCACATGATCGGCATACATTTTTTCAACGTAAGCTTGGTCGAATTGCGGGCCGGACAATGCTTCAAGACTTTCCACTGTGAAAAAGTCATTGGACACGGAGTCTGTTTCGTTCTTCAATTGCAGAACTTCCGCGCCCTTGTAATTTTCATGCCCGATGCCCGCGCTGCTGGCCGTGGGCGAGGAATTGCTCTCGTTTATGCCGCTGCCCTCATTCATTTCATTCGTGGTGTTATCATGGCGATGCGACTGCCAATTAGAATCATACGCATAATTTGAATTGGAATTCCAGTGGCCGTAATAACTGTTGGTGGCGGGAAAATTCAAACCTTCTTTTCCGGCAATGGCCATCAATTTTTTATTGGCGGCCGTATGATCGCGAATCATGTGCCGGGCAAAACTGGTCACATCCGGGTTTTGACTTTTATCCAGCGCCAGTTCGCTCAAGCGAATTTCCTTCAAATTCGCGGTGCCGGCCGTCCATACAAAATGCTGCGACGACACCGGCGTGTTCGTATCATCGTTCGTGAAACCCGTGCTGGCATTATTTGTCCAACTTGCATCATCAGCCCACGCAGCGCCGGTCAGAAGCGAAATTGCCGATGTA
>CAXUBD010000192.1:0-5533 GCA_964249225.1 uncultured Verrucomicrobiota bacterium
CTGTTGCGCGGCGGTTTTCCGCAGAGCGCACTAATGGAAAGTATCCCGCAGGCGCAAAAACTTCTGCGCGAGGACATCGTGGACAAAGTGCTCAAGCGGGACATGACGGCGTTGTTCGGCGTGCGGCGGGTGTTGGAACTGGAGCAGACGTTTCTCTATCTGTGCCTGCACGACGGCGGACTGCTCGACATGACAACGCTGTGCAAAAATCTGGAAGTGAAGAAGCCGACGGCGAACAATTTCATCGCGCTGCTGGAAAACACGCATTTGATTCACCGGCTGGCACCGTTCGGCTACGGCAAGGAAATTTTGCGGGCGCGTTACAAGGTGTATCTGGCGGATGCAGCCATTGCGCCGAGTGTGATGCTCAAAGGCAAGTCGTTGCTCGAAGACAGCGCGGCGCTGGGCGTGGCCGTAGAGACGGCGTTTTTCAAGCATATCGTCACGCGCTACTACAACCGAAGCGTGGCCTTCAACTACTGGCGCGGAAAGAAAGATCATGAGGTGGATATTATCGCCACAATCGAAGGGCGCCTTGTGCCATTCGAGGTGAAGTATCGCTCGCAGGCCACGGGGCTGGGCGAGTTGAAAGGGATGCAACAGTTTTGCGCGGAGCGGAAAGTGGCGCGCGGTTATGTGATCACAAAAGAGGTCACGGACTTCGGCGTGCTGCCATTGGGGGCGGCGGGCGGCGGCGCAGCCGTGGTGAAGATTCCCGCGCCGCTGGCGTGTTACTGGCTCGGCCGTTCGGAAGTGGAGAATGCTGACAAACAATAGAATCAAACGTGTCTATGCTCGGCATCAATTATTACACCATGTATCGGCTGATTCAGCGGCAAAAACTTAAGACGTGCCGTGTGCTGCGAGGCAAATTGCTTATGCCAAAAACCGAATTGAGGTGAATTATGAACTACTACGCTTGGAATACGCTTTAATCGTCAACTAATCGTCAACGCGCTTTTCGTAATCGTCAACTTTATGATTTGTCTCCGGCCTGCTTGTCTGCATCATGCGTTACGTCCTCCGAGTCCTGTCGAATCATTAACGAATCATAAAGTGAAATCTTGAAATCATTAACCTTTCATTGATTTTGGCAGTGCTAAGAAAAATGAGCCGGTCTGGGACTCATTATGTGCTGCGTCGAACGGGATGAATCTTCCGATAATCTTCCGACGCGTTGCCGGAATCTACCGATGACTAAACGACCGATAATCGTCCGACGAATCCAGAAAATCGTCCGATTAGCTAAACCGATGGTATCCGCCACGACCAACGGGCGCTCCGTTTGACCGTGCTCCTTCGTCCGCGCGGTCACGCACTCCGCGCGCGTTCGTCGTGAGCGGCATTTATTTACCGCATGAGCGTTTGCTTCCGTCAGCGGCACGGCGGCGGTCGTTGCATTTCGGCTCCGTTCCAGCCGTCTCTCCGTCTGCATTTCACTTTTCCGCTCGCCGAACCGCTGACCGAAGCGTTCCGATGACTAACACAGTTGCATGAAATGTTCAGGATAGAACGAAGTTCGTCTTTATCAGAAAAACTGTATTGTTTTTACGATGGAGGCGCGGAATTGTTTTACATCCATGTCCATGCCTATTCGGCAAAACTTCTTTCTTGCGGCTACCTAATTCCGTTTGCGTCCAGTCCGTTCCCGCTTCAAACTTTCCGTGTGCAGCCGAAGCCAAAACCTGAATCGTTGGATGACCTGCTCGTTAACGCCGAGCATTACGCGAATTTTTCCATGCGTAACATGGGACGGATGCCGCCGACACTTTTCCTGATCGGCGTAAACGGCCCGTTCATGTTCATCCCGGACAATCTTACCGATGAGCACGCGAAGGACGATTTCGCAACGACCGCGCGGCTCATGTGCATCGCGCACGCGGCCACTGTCGCCGTCATGGCGTTGGAAGCCTGGATGAAATGCGCAAAGCCGGGTGAAAAGCTCGACATGACCGAACCGCCGTCCGAAGCATTCGACCGGCAGGAGGTGATTGTTCTCATGGGCGAGTCGCGCGACGCGCAGAAGCAGAAGTTCCTGCCCATCATTCGCAGTGGCAATGGAAAATTCTTCGGCTTTGGCGAATCCAACGTGCCGGACGGAATTGATCAAATGAAAGGCCGTTTCGCGCAAATTCTTCCGCCGAAAGCCGTGGATGAGCAGATGCTACATCCATATCCATGCCACCATTCGGCAAAAATTCTTTCTTGCGGTTAGCCAGAAACACGGATGCTGCCATCCTCGGCTATGGGAAAAGATGGGTTCCATGCAATCTCCCACAGAAAACCATCGGGATCGGAAAAATATCCTGAATACCCGCCCCAAAATGCGTTTTGAGCAGGCTTTAATGATTTTGCGCCAGCCGCTTTAGCTTCAGCGAGAACGGAATCAACTTCCTCACGGCTCCGGGCGTTATATGCGAGTGACACGCCGCCGAAGCCTTCACCATCGGCAGAAATCTGGGCATCCTTCACAAGGTTCGCTCGCGGGAACAGGGCGAGGGCTATGCCGCCTGCTTGGAAAAATACAATGTCTTTCGTGTCCGGTATGGATGGTCGCCATCCGAGACGTTCGTAGAACTTCCGGCTGCGGTCAAGGTCTGCCACACCCAGAGTAATTATGCTTACGCGCTGTTCCATTGCTGTTCTTCGATTTGTGAACGAAATCGCGCTTGATGATAGTGCAATGAAAAATTTCAGTCAAATTGACCCCTGCAAAATCCGTTCCGGCTCGAAACACCCACGGTTCAAAATACAATTCTGCCACAACCTGTGGCAAAAAGATTTTATGTCGGCCTGTTTCAATCACGGGGAAGCGCGTTCTTGCCGCGCCGGTGAGAAATTTGGTAGCGTTCGTCATGCCGACATTAACACTGAAACCCGCGCACAAGGTTGTCAGTGCCTATTATGAAAATTTGGCGAAGTTCGCCAAGCTCGGCATCAAGCACGAAACCGCCGTCCGTTCCGCGTTTCAGGAATTGCTCGAACACTGCGCCCGCCAGTTCGACTGGAAACTCGTTCCCGAATACCGCATCAAACGCAAAGGTCAGGCCGATGCGTCAGCCGACGGCGCGTTGCTCGACAATTACGGCCTCAATCACGGCCTGTGGGAAGCCAAGGACTCCGCCGACGATCTGGAAAAGGAAATCAAACATAAATTTTCCATCGGCTACCCCAAGCAGAACATCCTTTTCTGGCAGCCCGACCACGCCGTGCTTTACCAGAACAGCGAACGGTTTTGGGAAGCCGACCTGACGAAGCCCGACGACCTCGTCAAAATTCTCACGTTGTTTCTGGAATTCGCGCCGCCCGCCATCGCGGAATGGGAAAAGGCCGTCGAGGAATTCCGCGACAAAGTTCCGCAGATCGGCGCGAGCCTCAAAACCCTCATCGAAAAGGAACGCCAGCCCAACAAGAAATTCATCGCCGCGTTCGAGGATTTCTGTTCGCTCTGCCGAGGCTCGCTCAATCCCAACATCTCCGTCGAGGCCGTCGAGGAAATGATCATCCAGCACATTCTCACCGAGCGCATCTTCCGCAAAATTTTTGCCTACGCCGATTTCATCGCGCGCAACGTCATCGCGCAGGAGATTGAAAAAGTCATCACCGCCCTCAATTCCCGCGTGTTCAGCCGCGACGATTTCAGCAAGAGCCTCGAACATTTTTACGGCGCGATTGAAAACGCCGCCGCGACCATTTCCGATTTTACGGAGAAGCAGACGTTTCTCAACACGGTTTATGAACGCTTCTTTCAGGGCTTCTGCGTGAAAGTGGCCGACACGCACGGCATCGTTTATACGCCGCAGCCGCTCGTCAATTTCATGGTCGCCAGCGCCGAGCAAATCTTGAAAAAGGAATTTGGAAAATCACTCGCTGACAAAGATGTCCATATTCTTGATCCGTTCACCGGCACGGGTAATTTCATCGTCAACATCATGCGGCACATCCCGAAGTCCGCGTTGCCGCACAAATACGCCAGCGAACTGCATTGCAATGAAATCATGCTGCTGCCGTATTACGTCGCCTCGATGAACATCGAACACGCTTACGTTGAAGCGACTGGCAAATACGAACCGTTTGAGGGTATTTGTTTGGTGGATACATTTCGCACACTCGAACCGCCACAAGTTGAGTTTGCTTTTTTGAGTGAACAGAATTCCGCGCGCGTCGAGAGGCAAAAAAGAACACCGATTCGCGTCGTCATAGCCAATCCGCCTTACAATGCGTGGCAAACCGATGAGAACGAAAATAACCGCAACCAGAAATACGTTCGGATTGACCAGCGTGTAAAAGAGACTTACAGCGAAGATTCTCAAGCACAAAATAGAAACTCGCTCTCCGATCCTTATGTCAAGGCGTTCCGTTATGCGTCAGATAAAATCGGCGACTGCGGCGTTATTGCTTATGTGAGCAATAGTGCGTTCGTTGACAGCCTCGCTTGCGACGGAATGCGCAAGCACCTCGCCACTGAATTCGATTTTATTTACCTGCTTGATTTAGGCGGCAACGTGCGGAAAAATCCTAAACTCTCTGGCACGACGCATAATGTCTTTGGTATTCAGGTCGGCGTTTGCGTTACGCTTCTCGTTAAAACGCCGGGCAAAGCGAAAGACGCCAAACGCTCCGCCAAAATTTATTACCACGCCGTGCCGATAGACTGGCGGAAGGAAAAGAAATATGAGTTTCTTGAACTCAAGCAAAGCGTGGACGGCGTTAAGTGGCAAAAACTCCAGCCGGACAAAAAACAAAATTGGCTCGACATGGGACTCCGCGAAGAATTTGACAATTTTTTAGCCATTGCCAGTCACGATGCAAAACCAAGCGACGCGATACAGCCAATTTTCAGAGAGTTCAGCAATGGTGTGAAGACTCATCGCGATGCTTTCGCTGTCAATTTTAACCGCGAACGAGTGGCGAAAAATATGGAGGCAATGATTGACGCCTACAATGGTCAGGTGGACGCTTACCATCGGCTGAAAAAGAAGCCCGGCAAAATCGAAGACTTTATTGATTATGAATCCGGCAAGATTGCTTGGAGTGAATTATTAAAAAATTCTCTGGCGCGTGGAATCAAAGTCGAATTCAACGAAACGACTATTCGTCGTTCAAATTATCGTCCTTTCGTTTCAACTTGGCTTTATTTCGATTCGGTAATGAATGAGCGGCGTTATGGCTTTCCAGATATTTTCCCCAACAATGATTCAAAAAACTCGGTCATCTGGCTGAAGGTTGGCGGCGATTGGCCGATGTTCGCGCTCATGTCAGACCGCATTTGCGACTTGATGCCACAAGGCGGTTCACAGTGCTTCCCGCTTTTTCATTATGTTGAAGATACCAACAAAAAGAAGTTTGAGCGGCGCGACAACATCACGCCCAAGGCGCACACATTATTTCAGATTTTTTATGATGATAACACCATCACGCAGGCCGACATTTTCCATTACGTCTATGCGGTGTTGCATCATCCCATTTACCGCACCCGTTTCGCCGAGAATTTGAAACGCGAACTCCCGCGCATCCCGTTCGTCGGTGTCGC
>CAXUBD010000193.1:0-5505 GCA_964249225.1 uncultured Verrucomicrobiota bacterium
TTTTTTTGCTGTAGCGACGCTCTCTGAGAGCCGTTTGGCGGTCACAGACCGCGCTTTCCTCTGTCCGGATTTCTTGTCTAAAAACAATTCATCCATCTTGTGTGACCCTATCCTTTTGGAAATTAGTATCCGCCGCTTGCTACACCTTACGGCTGACACTCCCTCTCTCACACCTACTCTTAATCTTCCCGCCAACAAATGCAACTTTAAACATGGGGCAATCGCTAAGTATAAGCCGCGCGCAGGAAAATTTTTCAAATTAAAGTTTTAATAATGCAAAAACAAAAGCTGAAATGGCAGGACGCCCGCCGCGCCGTCAGCTTTCAGAATTTCAGTTTTTCAATCTTGAATTTGTCCCTTCAAAAATCGTCCGGTCATTTTCTCCAGCGCGGAGAGCCACAACGGATGTTCGTTCATGCAGGGGATCAGCGCGAATTCTTTTCCGCCCGCCTGCAGGAAACTTTCCCGGCCGCGCAGACCGATCTCTTCAATCGTTTCGAGGCAGTCGGAAACGAAAGCCGGACAGATGACGAGAAGTTTTTGGACGCCGCGTTTGGGAAATTCCACCAGTTCAAAATCCGTGTAGGGTTTCAGCCACGGGTCTTTGCCGAGCCGCGATTGGAAGGACACGGACCATTTGCCGGCCGGCACGCTGGCGGCTTTCACAAATTCCATCGCCGTGCGGAAACATTGGTGGCGGTAGCAAAACGGATGCGCCTCGCTGGCGACGTTGCAGCAATCCTTCGCCATGAGGCAATGCTCGCCCGTCGGATCGGATTTTTTAAGATGCCGTTCCGGGATGCCGTGAAAGCTGAAGAGCAGATGGTCGTAGCCGTTTTCCAGATGGTCTTTCGCGCTCGCGGCCAGCGCCGCGATGTAATCGGGCGCGTCAAAATAGGGCGGCTGCACGACGAGCTTCATTTCCGGCGCGAGTTTTTCAGCCAGTTCCTCGACGCGCGCGACGGCGGATTCGTAGCTGGACATCGCGTAATGCGGAAAGAGCGGGATCAAAAACAATTCATCCACGCCCTGCGCGCGCAGTTTCCGCAGCGCGCCGGCGATGGACGGATTTTGATAACGCATCGCGAGTTCCACGGGCACGCTGACGCGTTCCGCCAGTTTTTCCCGCACGCGGCGGCTCGTGGCGACCAGCGGCGAACCGGCCGGGGTCCAGATTTTTTCGTAGGCGTGCGCGGATTCCGCCGGGCGGTTGATGAGGATGGCGCCGACGATGAGCCGGCGAAACAGCCACGGCAGATCAATCACGCGGCCGTCCATCAGAAATTCATTCAGGTAACGCCGCACATCGCGGACGGAAGGGGAATCCGGCGAACCCAGGTTGACGAGCAAAACGGCTTTGTTCATGCGCGAAGAAATTTAACCACAGATGGGCATGGATGCACACGGATAAAACTTCTGGTTCGCCGGAAAAAATCCGTGTTCATCCATGTTCATCCGTGGTCGAAAAAGTTTTTCCAACGCGCTCCGCGATGTTGACGCCGGACACGATCGAATCGCCCAGCGAAATGCCGTCGCGAAAACTGCCGGCGAAAAACAAGCCGCGCGTCTGCGATTCGATTTCCGTCAAACGATTCTTGAATTTACCGTAGCCGACATTGTATTGCGGAATCGCGCGCGGCCAGAAATGGTGATGCGTGAAAACGGGTTTGCCCTTGACGCCAAGCAGCACGCGCAAATCTTCGCAAACCAATTTCCCCAGTTCATCCGCCGGCAACGACACGAGTTCCGGCTGCCGTTCGCCGCCAACATAACTCGTGAGGGTGACAAAATTTTCCGGCGCGCGGTTTGGAAACAGCGATGAGGAAAAAATCGTGCCGAGAATTTTGAAGCCTTCAATTTTCGGAATCAACATTCCAAAACCGTCGAGCGGATGCGCCACGTCTTCGCGCCGGAAACCAAGGACGATGCTCGCCACGGGCGGATGGCGGATTTCTGAAAACGAAGAAAAGTTTAGTGGAGTTTGCGATTCAATTTTTAGTTCCGCAAGCTTGTGCGCCGTGCCGCAATAAATCACCGCGCCGTGTTCAACGTCGCCGTTTGAAGTTGAAACGTGCCAGCCGTTCTCAACCTGCGTCAATTTGGTGGCCGGCAAATTTAATTTCAGCGCCTCGCCAAGCTGCGCCGCCAGCGCATCCGTCAAAACCTGCAAGCCGTCGTCGAATGAAAACAGTTTCGCGTCGCGCCGGGAAATTTCGCCGGATTTTTTTTGTTCGCGCGCGCCGAAAAACTGGCCTTTCAGCAGCGAGCCGTATTTTTGCTCCGCTTCCAACAATTTTGGAAACGCGTGCCGGACGGAAAGTTTGTGCGGGTCGCCGGCGTAAATCCCGGCGACGAGCGGGTCAATGGCGCGGTCGAGAAATTCCTGATTTAGTCGGCGCAAAACAAACTCGGCGACGCTTTCTTCCACGCCGTCGCGGCGCGGCGGCACGAATGGTTCGCGCGCGAGGGCGAATTTCGCGCGGGCGGAAAAAAGTTTCGTCGTCAGAAACTCCGCCTGTGACGACGGCATCGCGACTGGTTTTTTGTCGCGGACGACGTAGCGGTTTTTTGCAACGGGACTCGGATAAATCCGGCGCGATTCGAGATTCAGGTCGCGGATGAGTTCGGAGATTTTCGGCGACGTTTCGAGGATCGTGTTCGGGCCGGACTCGGCGAGAAAGCCATTTTGCCGCGACGACCGGATGACGCCGCCGGCGCACGCGCCCGCTTCATAAACCGTGACCGGCACGCCTTTGCGCTTCAGATAAAACGCGGCGGTCAACCCCGTGATGCCAGCGCCGATGATCGCGACGGATTTCATCAAGATTTTTTTGGCCACAGATGAAACACAGATGAAACACAGATGAAAAATCCGCGCAAAAAAAAATCTGTGTTCAATCTGTGTTTCATCTGTGGCTGGAAATTAAACCGTTTTGGAATGTTTCCGTTCGCCCGACGGCGCGAGCGTGTTGTCGAAGCACATCGCGAGGTTGCGGATGAACAGGCGACCGGTGTCGGTGACTTCAAATCCATCCGGCGAAAATTGGATCAATCCGTCGGCGGCAAATGATTTCAGCGCCGCGAGTTCGTCCGCAAAATGTTCCGCGAAGTTGACGCCGAGTTTTTGCGACATGGCGGCGTAATCGAGCGAGAGGTCGCACATCACGCGCATGATGGTTTCGCGGCGGATTTTGTCTTCGTCAGTTAAAAGATAACCACGTGTGAGCGGAACTTTTTGCGAGTCGAGCGCGGAAAAATACTGCGGCAATTCTTTTTCGTTCTGCCAATACGCGTCGGGAATCTGCGAGATCGCGCTCATGCCGAAGGAATAAATGTCGGCGTTGCCGCGCGTGCTGTAACCCTGAAAATTCCGCTGCAAGGTTTTGTTGCGCTGTGCCACGGTGAGTTCGTCGTCCGGCCGCGCGAAATGATCCATGCCGATGTAAATGTAACGATTATTTTCCGTGAGCCGTTCGATGACATTCTTGAGCAACTGCAATTTCACTTCGGCGGTCGGGAGAATTTTTTGTTCCAGGATTTTTTGCGCGGGTTTCACCCACGGAACGTGCGCGTAGCTGAACACGGCGAGGCGGTCGGGCGACATTTCCAAAACCGTGTCGAGCGTGCGGTTGAAGGAATCGGCGGTTTGAAACGGCAGGCCGTAAATCAAATCGAAGTTGACCGAGCCGAAGCCAAGTTCGCGCGCCCAATCCAAAGTCTGCTGCGTCAAATCGCGCGGCTGAATGCGATGAATCGCTTCCTGCACCTGCGGATCAAAATCCTGCACGCCGAGCGACGCGCGGTTGAAACCGATTTCGCGCAGAGCGACGATGTGTTCACGCGTGAGCCGGCGCGGATCAATTTCAACGCCGGCTTCGATGTTGTCGGCGAACTTGAAATACTTGTGGATGATGCCGCCGAGCTTGCGGATTTCATCGGGCGCGAGAAACGTCGGCGAGCCGCCGCCCCAATGCAGTTGGACGACTTTGCGTTTCGGATTCAGCCGCGCGGACATCTGCGCGACTTCTTTTTCCAGATAATCCAGATACGGCGAGCCTTGCGCGTGGTCTTTGGTGATGACCGTCGTGCAGCCGCAAAACCAGCAGAGCGTTTCGCAGAACGGGATGTGAAAATAAATCGAGAGGTCGCGCTCGGATTTATTATTTTCAGAAATTTTTTCCGCGAGTTCCGGCCACTGGAACGCGTCGGTAAATTTCGTCGCGGGCGGATAGCTCGTGTAACGCGGCCCGGCCACGTTGTATTTTTGAACCAGATCCAGATTGACGTTTAATTTACTCACAAAATTTATTTTAGCCACCGAGGCACAGAGACGCAGAGCTTGAAGAAAAATTTCGAAGCTGGAATTCCAGCCGTTTTTCTCTGTGCCTCTGTGTCTCTGTGGCCAATATTCATTTGAAATTTTTAATGGTTTCAACCAACGCGGCGATATTTTCCAGTTTTGCCGTCGGCGGCACGCCGTGGCCGAGATTGAAAACGTAACCGTCACGTCCGCGCATTTCCGTGAGCAGACGATTGGTTTCGGAAATAATTTTTTCCGGCGTCGCCTCAGCGAGCAGCGCGGGATTGAGATTGCCCTGGATGCCGATGTTCTTCGGTAAAATTTTCCGCGCCTCGGCCAAAGGGAATTGCCAGTCAATGCCCAGCACACTTGCGCCGGTGGCGGCGAGGTCGTTCCAATTGCTGTGCGTGCCAAGTGAAAAAACAATTACCGGAGGCTCTGGGCGCGAGGCTCTGGGCGCGAGGTTGAAAATAATTTCCTGCATCCAGCGTCCGCTCGCTTCCTGAAAATCCGCCGCCGATAAATGTCCGCCATGGCTGTCGAAAATCTGGAGCGCGTCCGCACCGGCGGAGATTTGCATTTGCAAATACGCGATGACGGCGGCGGTCAGTTTTTCCATCAGCGCGAAAAAGAGTTTTTTATCGGAAACGAACAGGGCTTTTGCCTTCGTAAATTTTTCCGCGCTGCCGCCTTCCATCATAAACGTCGCGAGCGTCCACGGCGAACCGCTGAAACCGATGAGCGCGGTTTGTTCGCCGAGTTCCTTGCGCAAAATTTTCAGGGCTCCAGAAACGTAATTTAATTTTTCGCAGACCTGTTCGACGGAAAGTTTTTCGATGTCGGCGGCGGACTGAATTTTGAAATCCATTTCGATGCCGCCGGTTTCGCGAAAGCGATATGGCTGCCCCATCGCCTCGGGAATCACGAGGATGTCGCTGAACAAAATCGCGGCGTCGAAGCCGAACCGGCGGATGGGTTGCAAAGTGACTTCCGCCGCGAGTTCGGGCGTCTGGACGAGTTGCAGGAAGGTGTATTTTTCCTTGAGCTTGCGATATTCCGGCAGTGCGCGCCCCGCCTGGCGCATGAGCCAGACGGGCGGGCGATCCACGGGCTGGCAACGCGCAGCGCAAAGGAACCGGTCGCGCGCGGCTAAAACGGCAGTGGCCGCGCGATCAATTTTTTCCGGCTGGTCGGTGGAGATATTC
>CAXUBD010000194.1:0-5503 GCA_964249225.1 uncultured Verrucomicrobiota bacterium
CTCACCACGCTCGAAGGCAAGGACACGCCCGGCAAGGTCGCCTATCTTTGCCGCAAGGCGCTCCAGCCCATCGAGGCGAAATACGACGTGCCCAGCTGCGCCGCCGTGTGCGTTTATCCGAACATGGTGAAATACGCGCGCAAGTTTCTCGGCGACGTTTCGCCCGTGAACATCGCCGCCGTCGCCACCGGATTTCCCAGCGGGCAATATCCGTTGCGAACGAAGCTCGAAGAAGTCCGCCGCACCGTGGCCGATGGCGCGGATGAAATTGACATGGTCATTGACCGCTGCGCCTTCCTCGCCGGCGACCACGCGAAAGTGTTCGACGAAATCGCCGCCACGAAGGAAGCCTGCGGCCCGGCGCACTTGAAAGTGATTCTCGAAACCGGCGAACTCGTCACCTACGACAACGTCCGCCTCGCCAGCGAAATCGCCATGCAAGCTGGCGGCGATTTCATCAAGACCAGCACCGGCAAAGTTTCGCCCGCCGCCACCATGCCCGTCACGCTCGTGATGCTGGAGGCCATCCGCGATTATTTTTTTGCCACCGGCATCCGCATCGGCATGAAGCCCGCCGGCGGCATCCGCACGTCCAAGCAGGCGCTCGCCTACCTCGTGATGGTCAAGGAAACCCTCGGCGACGACTGGCTCAGCCCGCAACTGTTCCGCTTCGGCGCGAGCACGCTCGTCAACGACGTGCTGATGCAGATCGCCAAGCAGGCGGATGGTAATTACCAAGGCGCAGATTATTTTTCTCTTCCATGAAAACCAAAAGCAAACCCGTGAAACTTTCCGTCAAGCGCGCAGTCGTCGCCACAACTCACGCCATTGTGCCGTTGAAAGATCGTAAATTAAATTTCGGCAACAAGTGGGACTTTGCACCCGCGCCGGAAGATTCAAAAAGCTACGTGATCGCACCGCAGCATGAGTTGTTCATCAACGGCAAGTTCGTCGCGCCCACGTCGGGAAAATATTTCGAGTCCATCAATCCCGCCACCGAGCAGACGCTGACGACGATTGCAGTAGCAAATGAAGCGGACGTTGATTCGGCAGTGAAAGCGGCGCGCAAGGCATACGACAAGGTCTGGAGCAAGATGCCGGGCCGCGAGCGCGGCAAATATCTTTATCGCATCGCGCGCATCATCCAGGAGAAGGCGCGCGAGCTGGCCGTGCTAGAAACGATGGACGGCGGCAAGACCATCAAGGAAAGCCGCGACGTGGATCTGCCGCTCGTCGCCGCGCATTTTTTTTATTACGCGGGCTGGGCGGACAAGTTGAAATACGCGTTCCCCGGAAAAAATCCGCAGCCGCTGGGTGTCGCGGGGCAGATCATTCCGTGGAATTTCCCGCTGCTCATGGCCGCGTGGAAAATCGCGCCCGCGCTCGCGTGCGGCAACACGGTCGTTTTGAAACCGGCGGAAACGACTTCAATCACCGCGCTGCGCCTCGCGCAGATTTTTCAGGAGGCGGAGTTGCCCGACGGCGTGGTGAACATCGTCACCGGCGCGGGCGAAACCGGCGCGGCGCTCGTCAATCATCCGGACGTGAATAAAATTGCGTTCACCGGTTCGACGGAAGTTGGAAAACGAATTGCGCAACTTGTCGCGGGCACGAAGAAGAAGCTCACGCTCGAACTCGGCGGCAAGGCGGCGAACATTTTGTTTGAGGACGCGCCGATTGACCAGGCCATCGAAGGCGTCATCAACGGAATCTATTTCAACCAGGGCCACGTTTGTTGCGCCGGCTCGCGGCTGTTCGTGCAGGAAGGAATTTATTCCAAGGTCATCAAGAAATTGCGCGACCGTATCCAGACGTTGCGCGTCGGCAATCCGCTCGACAAAAACACCGACATCGGCGCGATCAATTCGCGGCCGCAGCTCAAAAAAATCCGCGAGCTGGTGCAAAGCGGCGTGGACGAAGGCGCGGAGTTGACGCAGACGCAATGCACGCTCCCGGCGAAAGGATATTGGTTTGCGCCGTCGTTTCTCACGGGCGTCACGCATGCGCATCGCGTGGCGTCGGAGGAAATTTTCGGGCCGGTATTGAGTGTGATGACGTTCCGCACGCCGGAAGAGGCGTTCGAGCGCGCGAACAACATCCCCTACGGCCTGAGCGCGGGCGTGTGGACGGACAAGGGCAGCAAGATTTTCAAGATGGTCAATAAGCTGCGCGCCGGCGTCGTCTGGGCGAACACCTACAACAAGTTCGACCCGACGAGTCCGTTCGGCGGCTACAAGGAAAGCGGCTTCGGTCGTGAAGGCGGATTGCACGGGCTGGCGGCGTATTGGCGATTGGACTAACGTGATGTTTGCGAAAAAAATTTGCGCACCAAATAATTTTAATCAAAATGCGTGTCCACGAATTTCAATCAGAAATTTTTTTACCATTGCCGCCAGAAAAAATTTTTCCATTTTTTGCCGATGCGACCAATCTGCAAATTCTCACGCCGCCATGGCTGAATTTTAAAATCCTCACGCCGTTGCCGATTTTGATGCGCGAAGGCACGCTCATTGATTACCAACTGCGCGTGCACGCAATTCCGGTTCGCTGGTGCTCGCGCATCACGCTTTGGCAGCCGCCGCTTCGTTTTGCCGACGAACAAATTCGCGGGCCGTATCGTCAATGGATTCACGAGCACTTTTTTGAGCCACGCAACGGCGGCACGCTCGCGCGCGATGTTGTGCAATACGCCGTGCCGTTTGATTTTTTAACGCACAAATTTTTCGTGCGCCGCGACATGGAAAAAATTTTCGCTTTTCGCGCGCGCGAGTTGCAAAAACGTTTTTCGAAATCGGCCTAAACCGGCGTTGAATTGAGAATTGCTGTCGGAAATTTTTTGGCGCAAACTACAAAAGCTATGAATCGCCTCGGCGTAAAAAAAACTTACAAACTTTTCATCGGTGGAAAATTTCCGCGCAGTGAAAGCGGACGTTACCTGCCCGCGAAATCCGCGAGCGGCGAACATCTTGACAATGTCGCGCACGCCTCGCGCAAAGATTTTCGCGATGCAGTCGTGGCCGCGCGCACGGCGTTTGATGGCTGGAACAAAGCGAGCGCTTACAATCGCGGGCAAATTTTATATCGCGCGGCGGAAATGTTGCAAAATCGCGCGAGCGAACTCGTAAATGAAATTGTGCGTTCGACGAATGCAAGTTCTTCAAAAGCAAAACGTGAAGTTGCAACTGCAATTGACCGGCTGGTTCACTTCGCCGGTTGGACGGACAAATATCAGCAAATTTTCGGCAGCGTAAATCCGGTTGCGTCGTCGCATTTTAATTTTACGACGTCGGAAGCGACGGGCGTGGTTGTCGCACTCGCGCCGGACGAACCGTCGTTGCTCGCGCTGGTTTCATTTGTTGCACCAGTAATTTTGAGCGGCAACACTGTGATTGTAATTGCGTCTGAAAAATTTCCGCTGCCCGCCGCGACGTTCGCCGAAATTCTGGCAACGAGTGATTTGCCCGGCGGCGTAGTGAACATTTTGACCGGCAAACGCGCCGAACTTGTTCCGCACATTGCCACGCACATGGACGTGAACGCGATTGTGGACGGCGCGGACGACTTGGAATTGAGCGGGAAACTTCAAGCGGGCGTCGCGACAAATCTGAAACGTTATTTTAATCACGCATCGCCGGATTGGTTTGCCGCGAAAGTTGAAGACCCGTATTGGATTCTCGACACGGTTGAATTCAAAACCGCGTGGCATCCGATCGGGATCTGAAATTTGTTGAAATGTTAAATAGTTGAATCGTGCTGATAATTTTTCTCACTTCAACGTTTCAACAATTTAACCAGTCACTTCGCCCGGCCCTTTGCCGCCGTTCAGCAAAAACAAAACCGCCATGCGCACGGCGAGGCCGTTCGTCACTTGCTCCAAAATCAGTGAGCGCGCGCAGTCAGCGATTTCGCTGTCGATCTCCACGCCGCGATTGATCGGGCCGGGGTGCATGATGAGCGCGTCGGGTTTGGTCTTCGCTAGGCGCGCTTTGTTCAGACCGAACAAACTCGTGTATTCGCCGATGCTTGGAAACATCGTCTTGCGCTGGCGCTCGTGTTGAATGCGCAGCAAGTGAATGATGTCCGCGTCGCGAATCGCCTCGTCAACATTGTGCGTCACGCGACAGCCCATCTGCTCAAATGTTTTCGGCACGAGCGTCGAAGGGCCGCACAACGTGACTTTCGCGCCGAGTTTCGTGAGCGCCCAGATGTTTGAGCGTGCGACGCGGCTGTAAAGGATATCGCCGAGAATCGTGACGTTAAGCCCGGCGATTTTTTCTTTGTGTTCGCGGATCGTGAACGCGTCGAGCAGCGCCTGCGTGGGATGCTCGTGCGCGCCGTCGCCGGCGTTGATGATGCTGGCGTTGACGACGCGCGACAGAAAATGCGGCGCGCCGCTCGCGCTGTGGCGGATGATGATGAAATCGGCGTTGAGCGCCTCGAGGTTGCGCGCCGTGTCCTTGAGCGTCTCGCCTTTTTTGAACGACGATGCGTCGGCGGAAAAATTCACGATGTCGGCGGTCAATCGTTGCGCCGCCAGTTCAAAACTGATGCGCGTGCGCGTGGATGGCTCGATGAAAAGATTCACGACCGTTTTTCCGCGCAACGCCGGAACTTTTTTGATCGCTCGCTCGCCGACGGCCTTGAACGCGCGCGCCGTGTCCAACACGGTGACGATTTCGTCCGCCGTGAGCGATTCGATGTCGAGCAGATGTTTTTTGGTCCAAGCCATAAATCAGACAGAATTAACAAAATTTACAGAATTGAATTTTAGTTTTCATTTCCTTCAAATAATTCGGTTCATTCTGTCTAAAGTTTTCTTTCCAGTGTTACTTCGTCTGTTTTGCCAATGCGGACGTGGACTTTTTCATTCGCCGCCGTCGGCACATTTTTCCCGACAAAATCCGCCTTGATCGGCAAATCGCGATGGCCGCGGTCAATCAGCACTGCCAGTTGAATTTTCTTTGGCCGCCCAAAATCATTCAGCGCGTCCATCGCGGCGCGCGTCGTGCGACCGCTGAACAAAACATCGTCCACGAGTACGACAGTCTTGCCGTTCACGTCGAAAGGGATTTCCGTCGGATGAATTCTCGGCGCGGCGCGCTGATCCAAATCGTCGCGGTGCATGGAAACGTCGAGGCTGCCGATCGGCACGGAAATTTTCCAAATCTCGGACAAGATTTTTCCAAGCCGTTGCGCGAGCGGCACGCCGCCTTCGGGAATTCCGACAAGCACAACCTCGCCAGAATTTTCATTCCGCTCGGCGATCTCGTGCGCGATGCGCGTGAGCGCGCGGCCAATCGCAGCGGCGTTGAGGATGACGCTCGTTTCAGGCATAAAAAAATCGCGAACCACTCCGCCAATATGCGGAGCCGATTCGCGTTGCGCGGTTGGCATTCATATTTTCCTTCGCCACCTCGCAGGGCGGCGTTAAAGGAACAAAATTTTCAGTTCAATTCGATGCGGCGTTCTGGCGGTTTTTGCGCCAGGTCGAGCGGTGCTTGAT
>CAXUBD010000195.1:0-4661 GCA_964249225.1 uncultured Verrucomicrobiota bacterium
TCCTGGCGCGCGTTCCGGTGCTGCCTCTGGCATCGCCGGCGGATGCGCATTACGTCGTGACGAAGCAGTTGAAAAATGGCCGGACGATTTCGGAAATCAAATTGCTCGGAAAAAAAGAACGTGTCACCGAACTGGCGCGGATGCTCGGCGGCCAGAGCGACGCCGCGCGCAAACACGCCGAGGCGTTGTTGAAGTGATTTTCTTTGCGCTTGATTGGCCGGGCGAATCGGGCACTTTTGCGCGCACTACGTGACGCTTTGAACACGCTCCACAAATATCTGATCCGCCAGATTCTTGCCACGTTGCTGATGACGGTGGGCGTTTTCACATTCGTGCTTTTGCTGGGCAACTTGCTGCAACAAATTCTCGGCCTGCTGGTCAGCGGCCATGTGCGGCCCATCTTGTTGATCGAATCCGTCGGCCTGTTGATTCCGTGGATCTGGGTTTTTGCACTGCCGATGGGTTTTCTCACGGCGACGCTGCTGGTGTTCGGCCGTTTCAGCGCGGACCAGGAATTGACCGCCACGCGCGCCAGCGGGGTGAGCTTGCTTTCACTCATCACGCCGGTGTTGTTGTTGAGCCTGCTGTGCTGCGGCATCAGCGCGTGGATCAACCTGCAACTCGGCCCGCAATGCCGCTTCGCCTATAAAAAATTGATTTACGAGGCGCGGTCGGAACTCGCGAACCAGGCGGATGATGCATTGCCGGCGGGCCAGTATGTCCGCGATTTTCCCGGTTACATTTTTTACGTCGAAAAAAATGACGGCGGGAAACTGGCGGGCGTGAGAATTTACCGGCGCGAGACCAACCTACAAACGACCATCACTGCGCCGACCGGCCAGCTCGAAACGGATGTCACCAACAAGCAGATCGTCCTGCGTTTGAACGACGCCAGCAGCGTGACGTTGAGCGGTTCACACGTTTATTTCAGTTTGTCCCGGAATATGCCGATGAAATTTGATCTGAACCCTTCCGCCGGCCGGATCGGCAAACCAAAAATCAGCGACATGACCTTCCGGCAATTGCAGAAAGAGCTGAACGATTTGGAAGCAAGTCTGGCCTTGCCGCCGGCACCCGTCTCCTCGTCGGACGAACTGCGCGCCCAACTCCATGAAGTGGAAAAACGAAGGCAAGATTTGACCGAACCCATCCGCGTCGAAATGCACCGGCAGATAGCATTTTAGTTTGCGTGCTTCGGGTTCACGCTCGACGGCATTCCGCTCGGCATCCGCGTCCACCGGCGCGAGACAAACATCGGCGTGGCCATCGCGCTCGGACTCGTTTTGATTTACTACGCTTTTTTTATGCTCGGCGAATCGCTGTCCGCCCGGCCTGAATTTGCGCCGCACCTGATTTTGTGGGTGCCGAATTTCATTTTTCAGGCCGTCGGCGCGGTTTTGCTCTGGCGCGCGAATCGCGGCCCGGCGTGAAATTTCTTTCCATGCCAATTACGTGACAACAAGTTTGACTCGCCCGCGCGGCGAACGTAGATTCAAGCGAATGCTGGCTGCTGAATCAAAGCTCACGAGTTCAAAAATAATTTCGGACTCGCCGAACGCCATTCCGAACCGTTCCTGGAAACAAATCGTGAGGCCGGTGGAACCGTTTCTCCACGCGGTCGCGCAGCGGCTTCTCCAGCAGGCGCACGAATTTGATCCCCAAATAGTTCCCTACGCGCAGCACGCGCTCAACAGCAGCGGCAAAAATCTGCGCCCCACGCTCGTCGCGCTGGCGGCCAACACGTTCGGCAAGACCAACGATTCGCACGTCACGGCGGCGGTCATCATCGAAATGGTTCATCTCGCCACACTTGTCCACGACGACGTGATGGACGAGGCGGAAATCCGCCGCGGCCAGCTCACGGTCGCGGCCAGCTGGGGCAATGAAATCGCCGTGCTGTTCGGCGATTGCCTGTTCGCGCAGGCGTTGAAGCTCGCGGCCAGTTTTCCCACGCCCGAAGTCTGTCGCGCCGTGGCCATGGCGACGAACACGGTTTGTTCCGGCGAAATTTTGCAGACGCAGCAGCGCAGAAATTTCATCGCGTCGCGACGGGATTATTTTCGCGTGATTGAAATGAAGACCGCCGAACTGTTTACACTGTCGTGCGACCTCGCTGCGTTTTTGAGTGAAGCGCCAGCGGCGCAACGCGCGGCGTTGCGCGAATTCGGCGCGGCCTTTGGCACGGCGTATCAGGTTTATGACGACTGCGTGGATTTGTTCGGTTCGGAAGCCGATGCCGGCAAATCGTTGGGAACCGATTTGGCGAAAGGGAAATTGACGTGGCCGTTGCTGCTCGCGTGGGAACGCGCAAATGCCGCCGACCGCGCACATCTGGAAAATATAATCGAGAACTGGCAGCCGGAAAATTTTTCCGCCGTGGACGGACTGCTCGTGCGTTACGAAACGTTTGAGCCGTCGTTGCAGGCGATTGAACGTTATCTGGCGCAGGCGCGGCGGGCGTTGCTCGTTTTGCCGGATTCGGGCGGACGCGCAGGGCTTTTGGCGTTGCTAGATTTTCTGGCGCAACAAACCGACGCTTTGGCGGTTTAATCGTTATGATTATGGCCGAACCCGCCCAACCGCTTGAATCTGAATCGCCCGCGCCGGTCGCGGAAATGGACTTGGTGCGCAGCGCCCGTCGCGGCGACTTAAAAGCTTACGATGAATTGATCCGTCGTTATCAGGAGCGCATTTACGCGACGATTTATCACATGACCTCAAATCACGAGGACGCCAACGACCTCGCGCAGGATGCGTTCATCAAGGCGTTTCAGGCGTTAAAATCCTTCAAGGGCGGCTCCAGTTTTTATACGTGGCTTTACCGCATCGCGGTCAACAAGACGATCAATTTCCTGAAACAGCGGAAAAATCGCACGCACATGAGTTTGAACGATCTGGACTTCAACGCGGAAAATAATCCCGACTTGGTCGCCTTGATTTCCGACAAAACCCCGCGCCGCGATGCCGGGTTGAACGAGTTGCAGGAAAAATTGAACGCCGCGTTGCTCAAGCTGTCTGAACCACATAGATTGGTTGTCGTCCTGCACGATGTGCAAGGTCAGTCGCACGAGGAAATCGCCAAAGTCATGGAGTGCAACATCGGGACGGTGCGGTCGCGCCTGTTTTACGCGCGTCAGCAATTGCAGGGTTACTTGTCCGATTACTTGAAATGAACATGAACGAAAACGAAAACAACTTCGACTCGTTGCGCCGCCTGCTGAAACTCAAGCGTCAGGAAAATCCGCCGCCCGGTTATTTCAACAATTTTTCCAGCCGCGTCACCGCGCGCATCCGCGCGGAAGCCGCCACCGGCAAAGGCACAGCGGAACGCCTGGCCGTGGAAGCTCCGTGGCTGATGAAGTTCCTGCAATTCTTTGAAGCAAAGCCCGCGTTTGCCGGCGGATTTGCCCTGGCGCTTTGCCTGCTGCTGCTCGGAGGAATTGTTTTTGCCGACCGTTCTGACGTTGAGCAGTCCTCACCAGTCTTTGTTGATGCCACGCCATCAGCCGTGATCGCCGCGCCGACTTCAGTTGCGAGCGCCCAGCCGACACCGACTTTGACGGATTCATTGACCCAGGGCGGCTTGGCTGTCAGCACCAACTACAGCCTGCAACCCGTCGCCTCGCTTTTCGGCCAGTCGCCATTCGTCCAGCAAGTCGGCTACACGCCGTCGGGCAATTGACAAAAAGATTTTAAAAGTTTTGAAATTCGCGGTGCGCGCTTGAAACGCCGCCGCGTTTTTCATTTAATCAGGAAGTGCCAGCCAAAGTCATCGCCGTCGCCAACCAAAAAGGTGGCGTGGGAAAAACCACCACCGCCGTCAACCTTTCCGCCTGCCTCGCCGCGCTCGGCCAGCGCGTCTTGCTTTTCGACCTCGATCCGCAGGCCAACGCGACCAGCGGCGTCGGCCTGGAAAAAATCGAAGGCGCAAGCGCGTATCGCGTTTTGCTCGGCGAAGGAAATCTTTTGGAAAAAATCAAACCGACGGCTTACGAAAATCTTTCGATAATTCCGAGCGAAGTGGATTTGTGCGCCGCCGATCTGGAAATGGCGCGGATGGAAAACCATTTGCAACGCGTCACGCAATCGCTCAAACCCGTTTTGGACAGCGGACGATTTGACGTTGTCCTGATTGATTGCCCGCCGTCGCTTGGCATTTCCACGCTCAATGCTTTTGCCGCGTGCGACGGCATTCTCGTGCCGTTGCAATGCGAATATTAGGCGCTCGAAGGCATCTCGATGATGAACCGCGTGCTCGGCCAGCTCCGCGACGCAGGCGTCAACCCGCGCCTGGAAATTTTCGGCGTCGTGATGACGATGTTTGATGGCCGCACGAAACTGTCCAACGAAGTCGTCGGCGAAGTCCGCAACCTGCTCGGCGCGAAAGTTTTTGAATCCATGATTCCGCGCAGCACCAAGCTCGCCGAAGCGCCGAGTTTCGGCCAGCCGATCATCCATTCCGACAAATACAGTTCCGGCTCGGCGGCGTATGAATTGCTGGCGCAGGAAGTTTTGGAGCGGTTGAATGCAGCTTAATTTTACCGCTATGAAAATCAAAAATACATTTGCGACGCTGCTCGTAATTTTTCCAATTTTAATTTTTGCCGGATGCAGTTCTGTTGATGTTTCAAAAAACTCTGGTTTTTCGGATTACATTGGTC
>CAXUBD010000195.1:4671-5499 GCA_964249225.1 uncultured Verrucomicrobiota bacterium
ATATAGTTCCGGCTCGGCTGCGTATGAATTATTGGCGCAGGAAGTTTTGGAACGGTTAAATTTGTCAGCTTGATTTACCTTGGCGGCGCGGCTAGCTTGGATTCAGCAATAATATGCAAACGTGGCTTTCAAATCAAATCGCGCTTGACCCGACGATCTGCCATGGCAAACCCGTCGTGCGCGGCACGCGTGTTTTGGTTGCGAATGTCATCGGCGCAATCGCCGCTGGACAATCGCATCAGGAAATTTTGGAGGATTATCCCGTGCTGACGGAAGCCGGCATCCGCGCCTGTCTGGAATTCGCCGGTGAATTGACGGCGATGGAAGCCGTAGAAGCCTGATGCGGCGGAATGAAATTTTTCCTCGACGAAAATTTCCCGCGTCCTGCCTTAACTTATCTTGTCTCCGCCGGTCATTCCGCCGCGCACGCGCTGGATTATTTTCCGCCCGGCACGGCTGACGACAAATTGTTCGCCCGTGCGCAATCGGACGGCGCGATTTTCATCACGACTGACAAGGATTTCTTTCACACGATTCCGCTCGCCTTCGCGCGTCACGGCGGGGCGATTGTAATCACCTTGCGCAAACCAAATCGCGCCGATTTAATTCGCCGACTGGAGGACGCTTTGACTTTGCTGGGCGAAAGAGATTTGCGCGACACGGTTTGGCTGGTGACGGACACGCGCATCCGTAGCCGCCATGCCGAAATTAAAAAATAGCGTCAATGCGTTCGCCGCGACAAATCTTGCCGCAGTTCCCAAAATCCAATAACTTTTCCCGCGCGTTAAAAATTTTATGCCCAAAGAAATTCTCGAAATGCCCATCGAA
>CAXUBD010000196.1:0-5365 GCA_964249225.1 uncultured Verrucomicrobiota bacterium
TCAAAACCAAAGCCGTCCGCCTCGACAGTCAGGAAACATTTTTCAAATTATCAAAACTCGATGCTAAAACCGCCAGGCGTTCTTTGCAGCCACACTATTATCTCACCAGTTACACGCAACTCTCCGGCAATGGCGTGATGGCAGTCCCAAAACTGGACCGCGCCCATCCTGAAAAGGCGATGGCCGCGCTCAACCTCAAAGAGTCAGAGGCCGTTGATTGGTTCAACCGGCGCGGCGAGATTTACAAAAGAGAATATGAATATCTGAATGCCACGCCCGAAACGCCGTGGGGAAAGATTCACGCGATATGGACGGCGAGGCGAAAAGAATTTGAGGAAAATAAATCCTACGTTGAATCCTTGGATGAAGCCTATGACGTTCTCAAAAATATCACGCCGCAGGACGCCCGGCGAAAAACTATTTCCCTTGAACAGTGGAAATTTGTCCGCGCCGAACTTGCCGCCGCCAGGCTCTTTGAACTTTCCAGCAGCATCGGCCTCACTCGAAACGGAATCAAGTGCGTCTATTCGCCGACACTGGCCGATCTCTGTCAGGATTGTTTTGGAGCAATCGTCGTGGATGAAGGCACAAAGATCAAAGGCGAGGACAGCCACATCAGCCTGGGCGTTCGCCAGATCAATGCCCCTCATCGCCTGGTTATGTCGGCGACCCCGATTAAAAACCGCTTCCCCGACGTGTTCCGGTTGGCGCATTACGTTTGCGGCGGCCATGACGAACCGACACCGCGCTTTCCTTACGGCGATTACGACCGCAACGACTTCGCCCAGCAATTCCTTTTCAGTGAACGGAAGATTGAAAGGGATGAGAACGGAAAAGTCACCCGTGGCTATCCCAGCCTGACGCCGCAGGTCTGCAATGTTCATCGCGCTTGGAAATTGTTCGCGCCGATCATCCTGCGCCGGCGCAAGGACGATTGCGGCGAGGAAATTGTTCCCAAACGCCGCCATGTCGTTCGCGTCCCTATGGGACTCTCACAGGCGGCTGTTTATCAATATCATCTGGGCGGCAATTACCTTGAGCAGTTGCAGGCGCTGCGCATCGCCGCCGCCAATCCCGCCAGTGAATTGCTCCACGGCTCGCGCAGCAAATATAGTTACATCCCCAAGGTCGCCTCGGTTCTCTCCCTCGTCCAGCAGGTGCTTGAGCGGGGCGAGCAGGTGGTGGTGTTCGGCGCGTTCAATGATTCGCTCGATGTCATCAGCGCGCGACTGCGCGAGGCGGGTGTCAAACATCTTGTCCTAGATGGCCGCACGTCTCAAAAGAAACGCGGCCAGCTTGCCCGCCTTTTCAAGTTCGGCCCACCGCGTGCGGTCAAGACCGGGCTTTCATCACGCCAATCGGAATACCCGGTCATTCTGGCCGGGGTCGAGTGCATGGCCGAGCTTCACAGTTTTCCGCTCTGCAACAATGTTATTCTTTGCTCGTTCTCCTGGGCGTTCGACAAATTTGAACAGGCCATCAACCGCGTTCACCGCCTCAATTCGCCGTGGCCGGTGGATATGTGGAGCGTCATTTGCGAGGGCAGCATCGAGCGCCGACTGGAAGCCAGTCTCCATGAGAAAAGCGACGCGTCTGAATTGGTCCTGGACGGTCGTTTATTCGGTGAACATTTTGCCGAGGTCAATCTGGCCGAATTGCTGCGAACGGCCCACAAGGAATTTAAGAATGTCAAAACGATTGACGAACTGGAATTGGAAAAAGGCTGGCCGCGGCTGCGCGCCGCGCTCGGCAAGGCGTTTCTGAATTGGAACAAAATTGCGCTGAAATCTTATGCTGGCGCATCAACAGTCTATCAACTGGCAAGCCCCGACGGCGATCTTCCCCTCTGGCGGCAGCGATTCTTGCGGCGATGATTGACTTTGAGCGACCAACTTTTCATCCTTTCGTGTGTGCCTCAACCGACCTAAAATTCGACTGCTGACGTGGGTGAATTTTGGGCTGCTGCTTGTCGCTGCGACGTTGAATCCGGCAAACGCACAACCCGCCATAACTGAATCAAATCATTTCACGGCGTATGCCGGTTCGGAAAGCTGCCGCGATTGTCACCGCCGCGAATACGATTCATGGTCTCAATCGCATCACGGCCTGGCCGAGCGGCCATTGCAGTCCGCTGATAAAGCCGCCTTCAATCCGGCACGCAACTTCAAGCAGGAATCTCAAACCAACATCCTCCGCATCCAAGACGGCGAATATCAGATTATGACGCTTGGTTTTCATACCAACATCGCGCCGTATCGCGTCGAGCGCGTCATCGGCCATGATCCGGTTGAACAATTTCTGACGCCCGGCATTGGTGGACGTTGGCAAGTGCAGGAAATTTCCTACAACCCCGGATCAAATCACTGGTTCGATGTTTATGGGAATGAGAATCGCCAGCCCGGTGAATGGGGACACTGGACTGGCCGGGGCATGAACTGGAATTCTCAATGCGCCGAATGCCACAACACGGATTTGAAAAAGAATTACGATGCGGCCACGGACAGTTACCACCCGACCATGGCCGAAATTTCCGTCGGCTGTGAAGCCTGTCACGGCCCGCTCAAAGCTCATGTCGAGTGGCAAAAGGCGCATCCGAACACGACGCTGCATGATTATACCGTCAAGCGGTTCAGCGCGGCGCAGACTCTCGACACTTGCGGCTCGTGCCATTCGCGCAACACCGATCTCACCGGTGATTTCAAGCCCGGCGATTCTTTCTACGACCATTATTCACTGGAAACGCTGGATGACGCGCACCGCTGGTATCCCGACGGACAGGTGAAGGATGAAGATTATGAGTTCGTCTCCTTTTTGAGCAGCAAGATGCACCAGGACGGGGTGACTTGCTTGGATTGTCATAATCCTCATACGAGCAAAAACACGCTTCAAGGAAACGACCTCTGTATGCGCTGTCACACCGGCGGTTTTCCCAAAGCGCCAAAGATTGATATAGCCGAACACACGCATCATCTGCGGGCGAGTGCGGGCAGCCTGTGCATCAATTGTCATATGCCGGTGACGGTCTATATGCAGGAACACCCGCGCCGCGACCACGGCTTCACGATTCCCGATCCGCTCTTGACGAAAGAATTGAACATTCCAAACGCCTGCAATCGTTGCCATGCCGACCAGAACGCGGATTGGGCGTTGAAATACACAGCGCAATGGTATGGGACGAAGATGAATCGTCCCACGCGGGACAGGGCGGAATGGATTGCGGCGGCTGAAAACGGCGATGCCGGCGCAAAAGACCATTTGATAAGCCTGTTGACGGACACAAATCAAAGTCCCTACTGGCGTGCCGTGTCGGTGAATTTTCTCGGACAATGGGCGGATGATGCGGCAATCGAGGCGGCTTTGCTGACACAATTAAAAGCCGGTGATCCGCTCGTCCGTGAACGGGCGGTGCGTTCATTGGGGTCAATGGCTGACAATCCCGCCGTGCAACTGGCTTTGAAACCCATGTTGAATGATCCGGCGCGCAACGTGCGGGTCGCGGCGGCATGGGTGTTGCAGTCAACCGTGGACATGGAAAGTCAGGCCGGACGCGAATTGCAACAGATGCTTGATTTCGACGCCGACCAGCCGGACGGCCAATTTCAAGAAGCGATCTTGTTGCTGGCACGGCAACAATCGAAGGAAGCGTTGACGCATTTGCAAAAGGCGACGGCGTGGGACCCGCTTTCACCGCCGTTTCTTTGCACGCAGGCGGAAGTGCAAGACCAGTTGGGACAGTTGGCAGCGGCATTTAAAACGCTTGACCAAGCAGAAGCCGCCGTGCCGGACGATCCGCACATTCCGTATGTGCGGGCGATGATTCTGGCGCGCAACGGACGTAACAACGAGGCGCGTGTTGCCGCGAATCGGTCGTTGAAAATTCAACCTGATTTCAAACCAGCGATGGAACTATTGCAAAAACTGCCTTAATGTCCGCTTGGCGTGTAGAGTTATGACGCCAGTTAAATTAGTGACAGCTATTGGTTGCTATCTTGAACTGGAGAAAATTCATTCCAAGGAAATCCACCGCGTCCATTTTCAAAAAACAAATATATTCCGCCTCGAATTTCTACTATCTTCGCGACCTCACCGATCTTAAGACCGCAATGTTCAATGATTTTAGAAAAGCTGCGCGTTTCTAAAGACGGTGTAAATCTTACCATATCTCCGACTTTGAAAGGGCATTTACTGACTTCTTCTTTTTTTTCTTGCAATCTCTTTTCAAAAACTGACTTTACTAAATTCCAAACTTCCACTTCGGGAGAGTCAACGGGATATTCCTGCGCTGAACGAAATGACCAATACGTTCTTTTATTGTCCTTTAGTCTTCCAATCACCATCTTTACAGTTGGTTCCTCTATTTCAGGTTGAATATGTTCCAGTAGATTGTCCAAAGTTGCAAAAATTCCAGGCTCTATTTTCCCTCTAAAATCCAACGCATAATTGGGTTTGTAATGAACAAACTCGCCATTTATTTCATCGTTGGGCAACACAAAACAATCCATTTCAAAACCTTCTGGAAATGCTTGAGGAAAGACGCGCAAACGTATGTTAGGCATAAAAAAATCTTTTTATTTGATCGGAACCGCTGGTCCCAAATCCTCAAACTGTCCATGCCAGTCGCTTCATCCTATTGGTTGTTGTCTTATTCCTTACTGCTTAAAATGCTCAGCTTTGTGAGAGTAATGTTTTTTATTGTCAAAACCGACGTAAGGAATTCCTTCACAATAAGCGAGGTTGCCGTCCAAAACATTTGTTCCCCAAAAACTGAAAAATTTGAGTTGTGTAAGCGATTTTACGAAAGATAAATTTTTGATTTCACCAGATTCAGACAGGCGAATTTTTTTTAGCGCAGTCAAACCCTTCATAATTTCATAGTCTGATATTTTCTTACATTTTTCGATTTCTATTTCTTCTAATTTTTCTGACAAAGCTATAATTGGCGCAATTGATTCAAGTTTTGAATCACTGAACAATCTCAACTTCTTTAATTTCATAAAGCGTTCTATCCCGTGTAATGTAATAATATTTGGTTGAATCAAGAATAAATCTTCCAAAGAATCTAAAGTTGGTAATTCTGACAAATCCTTATTTTTAGATTTGTAATTACTAAGTGTAAGTCTCTTTAGCCTGCCGCAAGTTTCCAATCCGACTAATCGTTTTGAATAATCCACAGCAAGGTCTTGCAATTCAGTAAAATTCGAGAGGTCTATAGCATCCTTCTTATTATCGGAAAATCCCAAAAGGTGGAGTTTATGAAAGATGCTTAATTTGCCTAAATCAATTTCTTCACTTCCTATTATCAGACCTTCCAGAAAATCCTTCAAAGGAACTATTGAGTCTAAATCACGATCATCAAAACCGTGGT
>CAXUBD010000197.1:0-336 GCA_964249225.1 uncultured Verrucomicrobiota bacterium
GCGTTTATGAAAAATATCTGGAAGACGGCGGACGCGCGCTCGGATTTTTTAATCTTGATTCCGCGCCGGTGAATTTGAATTTCAACCAGCTCGCGCAAATCGGTTTCGCCGGAAAACAGCACGTCCGTGATTTGTGGCGGCAGAATAATTTGCCCGACGTGGACGCGGCGAACGGAATTTTACCGCTGACGATTCCCGTCCACGGCGTGATGCTGTATAAACTCACGGCGGCAAAGTAAGTCGCCAATTCAATTGCCAAAGAAAACCTGTTGCAAAAATGCTCGTTTTGGATCGGTTTATCCTCTTTTATTTAATGATGCATGGACGGTGAATGGA
>CAXUBD010000197.1:346-1007 GCA_964249225.1 uncultured Verrucomicrobiota bacterium
GATGAAAATTGAATATAAGTATAAGCATGATTAAGAACACAACGTTCAAAAAAATGATCTTTGCGGGATTGCTTCTGATAGGCGCAGATGAAACTGGCTGGTCGCAGAGCGGAGCCACGGTTCCAAAATACCAGTCCTCGGTTTTGACGTATCACAACGACAACGCCCGCACCGGCGCGAACACCAACGAGACGATGCTGACACTGGCAAACGTGAATGTGAACAGTTTCGGTTTGTTACGAAAATATACCGTGGATGGTTATGTATATGCCCAGCCGCTGTATTTTTCCGGGCTGGCCATTCCCGGCAAAGGCACGCGCAACGTCGTGTTCGTGGTCACGGCGAACAATAGCGTTTATGCCTTTGATGCGGATAGCGATGCCGGACCGGACGGCGGAGTGTTATGGCACGCGAGCTTGGGCGAAGGCATTGACATCGTGACGCGGCATGAATTCGGCGGACGTTATCACAACAATGTTTTTCAAGACATGCTGCCCAAGGCGGGTGCCACGGGCACGCCGGTGATTGATCCGGTTTCAGGCACACTCTACTTGGACGCTTTCACCCGCACGGAGACTAATGCGGAAATCAGTTTCCATCACAAGATTCATGCGTTGAACATCACCGATGGATCGGAACGATCCTTCAGTCCGGTGGAGGT
>CAXUBD010000197.1:1019-5357 GCA_964249225.1 uncultured Verrucomicrobiota bacterium
AACAGGCGTCGGCAGTGTCGGCGGAGTAGTGCGATTCAACCCGCGCCAGCACATCCAGCGTCCGGCGTTGACGCTCGCAGGCGGAATTTTATATGTCGCCTACGGCAGCGCGGCGGATACGGATCCTTATCATGGCTGGATCATCGGTTACAACGCCAGCAATCTCCGACCGCTGACGAATTATGTATTCAACACGACGCCCAATGCGACGATGGAACAATTCGGCCCGCACGCCGGTGAAGGCGCGTTGTGGATGGGCGGCAACGGTCTGTGCGTGGATGCGGATACGAATCTTTATTTTGAAGTGGCCAATGGAAGCTTCGACGCCGACCCGTCGCTCGGCAACGGCGTAGATTACGGCGACAGTTTCATGAAGCTGTCCACATCCGGCAACCGGCTGGCGGTCGCGGATTATTTCACGCCGTTCAACCAGGCAAAAATGCAGGCGGACGATGCGGATTTCGGTTCCGGCGGCCCGCTGCTGTTGCCGGATGAAGTCGGCAGCGCGGCGCATCCGCATCTTATTGTTGGCGGCGACAAGGCGAGCGACATTTATCTCGTGGATCGCGACAACATGGGCCGTTTCAATCCGGTGGACAATCATCAAATCGTCCAGAAGGTTTATGCCGACATTGGAAGAATTTTCAGCACGCCGGCTTATTTTAATTTTCACCTTTATTATCAGGGCATCGGCGGCGTGTTAAAAGCTTTTGCTATAACGAACGGCAACATCGCGACCGCGCCAACTTCCGCGACGAAAACCAGCTTCAGCGGATTCGGCACCACGCCGTCTGTCTCGGCAAATGGACGGCGCGACGGCATCGTTTGGACGATCCAATCCGATGGCGCGGTCCGTGGCCGGCCCGCCATCCTGCACGCTTACAACGCGACGAATCTCGCGGAGGAATTATACAACAGCAGCCAGTTGCCCGCGCGTGACAATCCCGGCAACGCCGTGAAGATGACCGTGCCGACGGTCGCGGACGGAAAAGTTTTTGTCGGCGCACAAGACGCGTTGGCGGTTTTTGGCAATGGGATTTTCCTGCCGGCCCCGGTGATTTCCCCGGCGAGCGGCGACTTCAATAATTCCGTCACGGTGAGACTTTTGGATGCCGAGCCGGATGCGGATATTTTTTACACCCTCGACGGAACCGCGCCGACGATTCACTCGCTTCATTATCGTTTACCATTCCCAGTGACAAACTCGGTGACGCTCCGCGCGCTCGCAATGAAACCGGGTGCGGTCAACAGCGGCGTGACCAGCGCTTCGTTTGTCAACACGGCGGCGGCTGGCGGTGGCACCGGATTACTCGGCCAATACTGGGCCAACGTCAGCGCCATTGATTTCACAAATGAAAATTTTACTGCGGCGCCAAGCCTTACGCGCACGGAAGCGGTCATGGATTTTGATTGGCGCACCAACGGGCCGGACGCGATGATCAGCACTGACCATTTGGTTGCGCGCTGGCGCGGTTCCGTGCAGCCGCAATATACCGACAACTACGAATTCGCCGTTGTCAGCGAAGGCGACGTCCGCCTCTGGCTCAATGGCCAACTGCTGATCAACGACTGGACAATTCACGCGTCAGCCATTACGAATCATTTTACTGCTCACTTAAACGCGCAGCAGTTTTACAATGTGCGGCTGGATTATTTTGCCAGCAATGGCGGCGCAGTTAAATTGCTTTGGCGTCGGCAGAACACCGAATTCGCCGTCATTCCAAAAACGCAACTCTATCCGCGCGCGAATCCCGCGCCGACCATTGCCTTCGTGAATCCGGCGAACGACACCAGTTTTTCCGGCAGCGCCAGCGTGACGGCTGGCGTTGAGGTGAATTCCGCTTTCAATCAAATCGCGCGCGTGGAATTTTTTGCCAATGACAAATCGCTCGGCAGTTTGAGCAACAGCATTTACGCTCCGGTCTATGCGCTCACGGCGACGGGATTGACGGAAGGGCGCTACGCTTTGATCGCCGTCGCCATAGACGGCAGCGGACTAAGCTGCACTTCGGCTCCGATAAATTTCACCGTCATTGCGGGAAGTGGCTTGCCCTACGGACTGACGAACCGCGCGAAAGTTGCGGCGTTTCTGAAAATGCCGGAGACGTTCAGCGACACAATTCCACACTTGCTCTCCGGCACCGGCGTGTTCAGCGACATCGCCAACCGCGTGCCTGCCGCTGGATTGATTCCTTACGCTCTTAACGCTCCAGCTTGGGATGATGGCGCAGTGAAAAATTATTTTATGGCCGTGCCGAATCAGGGCGACACGATCACGCCTGACGAACAAATTCGGTTGCGTCCGGCTGGTTTCTGGAAATTTCCCGACGGCACCGTTTTCATCAAGAACTTTGATCTCGCGGTGGATGAAACTCATCCTGACGCGCCGCATCGCCGGTTGGAAACGCAAATCCTCGTGCGCGACAACAGCGGCGCGGTCTACGGCGCGACTTATAAATGGCGCACGGACAATCGCGATGCCGACCTGATCACCGCTGGTTTGAATGAAGACATCGCCATCACCAATGCCACCGGCGTCCGCACGCAAACTTGGTATTACGCCAGCCCGGCGGATTGTCTGACGTGCCATACGCCCGGAGCTGGCTATGTTCTTGGCGTCAACACGCGCCAGCTCAACGGTAGTTTCACTTATCCGTCCACCGGCAATACCGACAATCAGATCCGCACCTTGAACCGGCTTGGCCTGTTCAGTCCGGCGATCAACGAAGAAAAAATTACCAACTTCCCAAAACTCGCGGCGATGACAAACACAAAGGCTTCGCTCGAAGATCGCGTTCGTTCCTATCTCGACGCCAATTGCGCGCAATGTCATCGGCCCGGCGGAGTGGGCAATTATGATGCCCGCTACGACACGCCGCTGGCCGACCAGTACATCATCAATGCGCCAGCGGCGGTAACGCTCGGCTTGGCTAACGCGCGCATCATCAGCTCCGGCGACCCCGGCAATTCCGTTTTGTATCAACGCGTTACCAGCGTTATGCCGACAGTAAAAATGCCACCACTCGCGCACAATAGGGTTGATACCCGCGCAGCACAGGTGATCAATGAGTGGATCAAAAGCTTGCCCTAAAGCAGGTTTGATTTGCGGAATAATCCGGTTGGACGAAGTTGATCTTCAATTTGTGTTTGTCGCCGGCAGACGAGGTTTTACGCGATGAGCCGGACGTTTGAGATGATTCAAATTTTGACACAAAAAAACCGTGTTTGGATGACGGTCTGTGTGGCATGTCTTGGGCTTTTTCTTGATCAAGCCGGTGGCTCTGATTTTGATTTGGCAGAGACGGCAGGTACTTTGCGCGTCTGGCGCAATGCCGATGGTCTGCCGTCCGATTCGGTGACGGCCATTCTTCAAACACGTGACAGTTTTCTCTGGGTGGGCACCAGCACCGGGCTGGCTAGGTTTGACGGAGTTAAATTCACTGGGATGTCCCTGACAGTTTTCGCCACGAATAGTCCGGTCAGTGTCACGTCAATGTGCGAAGACAGCAACGATGGTTTGTGGATTGGCACGCAGCAGAATGGCTTGTTCCAACTGGCTCACGGACAGGTGCGGCATTATACCACAAGCCGGGGACTTCTGGACGACAGTGTTACCAGCTTGGAAGCGGACAAGGGTGGCAAAGTCTGGATCGGCACCAGATCAGGATTGAACGTTTGGACCGGCGGAGAATTGCAATCATTCACGACGCGTGACGGGTTGCCGGATAAATTCGTTGCGGGGGTGAACGTGGCGCGTTCCGGAACGGTCTGGATCACGACACGCGTCGGCATGTGCCGGTTCGTCAACGGCCGCATCGCGCCATATGCGTTGGAAACCGAGAGCCAGGGCCGCAGCCCCGAATACTTGGGCGTTTATGAAGACCGCCGTGGAAATCTATGGGCCTTTGGCGACACCTATCTGATCAATCTGGCCGAGGGCAAGCGTTTCAATTATTTCCGCAGTTCCGAATCGGCCTCCGTGCGCATCTGGAGTTTGTGCGAGGGACAGGACGGACGGCTATGGATCGGCACCAGTGGCCGGGGCTTGTTCTGTTTTGAGGACAATCATTTTCAACCGGTGATCCTCGGTGAAAACCGCTGGTCTTATGATGTTCGTGCCATCTGCGAAGATCGGGAAGGCAACCTCTGGCTGGGAACCTCGGGTGGCGGTCTGGCGCAACTGCGCCCCCAGTCCATGCACGTGTTGCGCGTGGGCCAAGGGTTGCCCGCCGCGCCGCTCACGGCTTTGGCGTTCACTGCGAGCGGACGAATTTATGTGGGCATGCAGCGTGACGGCTTGTTCGTGGGCGAATCCGGGAGATTCGAGCGGGTGGGCGC
>CAXUBD010000198.1:0-5304 GCA_964249225.1 uncultured Verrucomicrobiota bacterium
AGCAATGACATCGTGCAGGGAAATTTCATCGGCACCGACGCAAGCGGCATGATCGCCGTGCCGAATATTTTCGTCGGCGTTTATATGCTTAACGGCGCGAGCGGCAATCTCATCGGCGGCGACGGCGCGGGCGCGCGCAATGTGATTTCCGCAAACCAGGAGTATGGCATTTACATTTCCGATCCCGGCACGAGCAACAATGTGATTCAAGGCAATTTCATCGGCACGGACGTCACTGGCACCAACGCCCTCGCCAAAGGAAGAATCGTCATCGGCATCACGGCGGGAGCCACCGGAAATTTAATTCATCGGCACGGACATCAATCGCACCAACGCCCTCGCCAACGATTCGGGCGTCGCCGTTTTCGGCAGTGCCTCCGGCAATTTCATCGGCGGCACGACGGCTGGCACGGCCAACGTTATTTCCGGCAACGCCACCTACGGAGTCCTTGTTTCCGACGCCGGCACCAGCGGCAATTTTTTCCAAGGAAATTTCATCGGCACGGATATTTCCGGAACCAACGCGCTCGGCAATGGTTCTGCCAACGTCGTGTTGAAAGTCGGTGCGACCGGCAATTTCATCGGCGGCCTCGGCGCGGGCAACGTGATCGCCTTTTCCGGTGGTTTTGGCGTGCTTTTATACGACTCCGAAACGACGAATAATTCTATTCGTGCAAATTCAATTTTCTCAAACAATTTTCTCGGCATTGATTTGAATGGCGACGGCGTCACGCCTGACCATTCCGGTTTTCTCGCCGGGCCGAACGACCTGCAAAATTTTCCCGTCATCACCAACGCCCAGGGCTCCGCCACCGGCACGATCATTTCCGGCACGTTGAACAGTCTGGCCAACGACACTTTTTCCATTGACGTGTATCGCAATGCCAGCGCCGACCCCAGCGACTACGGTCAGGGCCAGTTTTACGTCGGCACCGCCAGCGTGACGACCGACGGTTCCGGCAACGGATTTTTTTCACTCACAAATTTTACCGCGAATTACGCCGGGCAATTTTTCACCGCCACGGCCACCGCCACGGGCGGCGACACCAGCGAATTTGGAGCAGACATCCTGGCCACCAACGCGGCGACAGCCTTCGCGCAATTCGCCGGGCCGTTTCAATCGCGCGCCGCCGGTTTTATTTTCAACCTGACGTTGCAGACGAATTTCAATTACCGTATCCAAGCCGCGACGAATCTCGCGGCGAATCCGGTTCCGTGGGTTGACCTGACCAATTTCGCCGCCGCCAGCAGTTCGCTCACATTCACCGACCGCACCGCGACCAATTTCCGCGCGCGCTTTTACCGCATCGTTTCACCGTGATCGCGCGCGAACGACAACACCATCAAACTTGGGATTGAACTGCCCGCGCCCGCCTTTATAGTGGACGCATCATCAGTCCAACGCATGACTTTTACCACGGCTGAAATCGCGGCGCATCTGCAAGGCGAAGTGCTGGGCGACGCCGCCGCCACGCTCAAAGGTTTTGCGCCCGCCGACCGCGCGCAGGCCGGCGATCTTACGTTTGCGGAAAATGAAACGTATTTCGCCCGCGCCGAGCAAAGCGCCGCCACCGCCATCATCGCGGACAAACGTTTTACTTCCGCGCGCAAAATCCTGATCCGCGTGCCCGACGCGCGCATCGCCTTCGCCAAAACGCTGGATTTGTTTTTTCCTGGACCCAAATTCGCCGCCGGCATTCATCCAACGGCGGTGATCGCAAACAGCGCGCACATTGATTCCAGCGCGCACATCGGCCCGTTTTGCGTGATCGGCCAGCGCGTCCACGTCGGCGCGCGCGGCGTTTTGCAGGGCGGAAATTTTATCGGCGACGATTCCAAACTCGGCGAGGACGTGAATCTTTTTCCGAACGTCACGATTTATCCGCGCACGGAAATCGGCCGGCGCGTGCGCATCCATTCCGGCACGGTCATCGGCGCAGACGGCTTCGGTTATGTGCTCGACAGCGGTGTCCATCGTAAAGTCCCGCAAGCCGGCATTGTCATTCTCGGCGACGACGTGGAGATCGGCGCTAACGTGGCCATTGATCGCGGCGCGCTCGGCCCGACGATCATCGGCAAAGGCACGAAGATTGATAATCTCGTCCAGATCGCGCACAACGTGGAGATTGGCGAGCATTGCCTGATCATCGCGCAGGTCGCGATGGCGGGCAGTTCCAAGCTGGGAAATTATGTCGTGCTCGCCGGGCAGGTCGGCGTCGCCGGCCATTTAAAAATCGGCAGCAACGTCGTCGTCGCCGCGCAATCCGGCATCATGCACGACATTCCCGACGGGGCAAAATTATGGGGCACGCCGGTGCAACCCATCGGAGAAATGAAACGCCAGATCATCGCGCAACGCCGGTTGCCCGAACTCCTCAAGCGCGTCGCCGAACTCGAAAAAAAACTCGGCCTTAAAACGGGGCGCGGCGGCAAGGAATGACCCGGCAGAATGAGGCCGCCGCTAATATTTTTTCCGTCGCGCATAAATCAAGACGGTAGTCCCCACCAAAACCAATAACGCCGATGACGGTTCCGGCACGGCAATGACGCCTTCTTGAAACCATAAGTCACGACCTGGGATAAGCACCCCATTGGCAATAGCCGAACCACCGGGATAACTACCATCAGTCACAGCCGAACCAAAACCTTCACTGCCCGGTTCAGCGACAAATTCCAAATAGTAGGTCACTCCGGAAGTAACCGCGACGGGTATTGAAAAGGAAAAATTAGTAACCCCAGAAAAGTCATGCGACATGAACACGGCGGCGCTGGAACCTAAAATCGTTCCTGTGATCGAATTGGACCGGAGGTTCACATATACCGTTCCGCCTACATTATTAAAAACGTCCCCATCATAAAGATCAAGCATGACAAAATCCACAGATGAAAGCGTCGGCGTGAACGATTGCCCGAGCGGTGCATGGGATTGAAGAAACTCTGATCCTTCAATGATATTGGTTGACTGTTGGTCAATAACAAATGTTCCTTGTGCGAGGGCAAACGGTGCTGATAGTAAAAGAAAAGCTGCAATTATTTTTTGTTTCATAGGATTATGGAATTGGCAGGTTAACTGGGGCGAAAGTAACATGCTCAACATGGCTGTCGTAGGGAATGCGAAGGGTTATGAAATTCGTAGTCGCCGCATCCCAATGCACAATAAAAAATAACGCCATGCTCTTAACGTCTTCTCCGAGGCATATAAAGCAAAACTCCGCTGCCAAGCAAAACCAATAACGCCACTGATGGTTCCGGCACGGCGATGACGCCTTCTTGAAACCATAAGTCGCGACCCGGTATAAGCACGCCTTCTGAAATTGCTGAACCACCCGAATAGCTGGTATCGGTCACTGCCGAACCAAAACCATCACTGCCTGGTTCAGCGACGAATTCCAAATAATAGGTTGTTCCGGGAACGACTGCGGCTGGCGTAGAAAAAGAAAAATTAGTGATGCCGGAAAAACCATAGGACATAAACACTGCGGCGCTAGAACCTAAAATTGTTCCTGTGATCGAATTTGAGCGTAGATTCACATACACGGTTCCGCCTACATTATTGAAAACACCACCATCATAAAGATCAAGCATGACAAAGCCCACAGATGAAAGCGTCGGCGTGAACGATTGCCCCAAGGGCGCATCGGATTGAAGGCCTAGCGATCCTTCGATGGTATTGGTTGATTGCTGGTCAATGATGAGGGTTCCTTGCGCGGCAGCAAACCAGTTTGTAAATAAAGCTAAAACTACAGTTAATATGTATTTCATAAGTTATCACGGGATTGGCAGGTTAATGGGAGCGAAGGTGACGTGTTCTACATGACTGTCATAAGGGATGCGCAATGTCACAAAATTCGTAGAGGCTACATCCCAATGCACAATAAAAAATAACGCCATGCTCTTAACGTCTTCTCCGAGGCATATAAAGTAAAACTCCGCTGCCAAGCAAAACCAATAACGCCGCTGACGGTTCCGGCACGGCCATGACGCCTTCTTGAAACCATAAGTCACGACCCGTGATAAGCACTCCATTGGCAATCGCCGAACCACCGGGATAACTGCCATCAGTCACAACCGAACCAAAACCATCACTGCCCGGTTCAGCGACAAATTCCAAATAGTAGGTCACCCCGGGGGCAACAGGAACAGGCGCAGAGAAGAAAAAATTAGTTATGCCGGAAAAATTATATGGCATAAATACTCCTCCGCTAGAATCCAAAATCGTTCCAGTAATCGAATTGGAGCGCAGATTTACATATACCGTGCCACCTGTGTCATAAAAAGGTCCCCCATTATAAAGATTAAGCATGACAAAATCCACTGTTGAAAGCGTCGGCGTGAACGATTGTCCGAGCGGTGCGTTGGATTGAAGACTTGCCGATCCTTCGATGGTATTGGTTGATTGCTGGTCAACAAAGAAGGTTCCTTGTGCGAAGGCAAACCATGTTGTCATTAAAAGTATGGCTAGGAGGAAATTTGTTTTCATAGTTTAAGGCGGAGTGAGGGTTATCGGTGCGAAGGTGCCATGTTCAACATGGCTGTCATAGGGAATGCGCAACGTCACAAAATTCGTCGAGGCTGCATCCCAATGCACAATGAAAAAGGAGACTGCTTCTAATGTCTTTTCCGGCACACATAAAGCAAAGCCCCGCTTCCTAGCAAAACTAATATTGCCGATGATGGTTCGGGTACAGAATAAACGCCTTCACGGAACCACAGGTCTGAATTAGCTATCGAAGAACCTTGATAAATGAGTGATCCTCCAACATAGCTGCCATCTGTAATAAAAGAAGAAAAATTATCACCCGATTGAATCACAGGTTGAATAAAATACTGCGTGCCTGTCACCAGCGGGATGGAAGTTGAAAAGAAAAAGTTTGTGGCATCAAAAAAACTGCTTGGTATGAACAAATCCAGACTGGTTCCCAAAATTGGCCCAGAAATGGAATTGGACCGTAGGTTCACATATATTATACTACCGTTTCCATTGAGATCTTGAGAATCAAAAACCTTAAGGTCTATAAAATTCAAGGCTGATAAGGTTGGTATAAAAGATTGTCCGACCGGTTGGCTATCTTGTGTAAAAGGAGCTGTCCCTTCTACTTGATTCGTCGCCTGCTGATCGTATATGAAAATCCCTTGTCCTTGAACAAGACAGATTTTTATTAGAAATATGGATATGATCAGAACCAGTGTTTTTTTCATAATTTTATCAAGGAGCTGTCAGATTAATGGGAGCGAAGGTGGCGTGTTCAACATGACTGTCATAAGGGATGCGCAATGTCACAAAATTCGTAGAGGCTACATCCC
>CAXUBD010000199.1:0-5295 GCA_964249225.1 uncultured Verrucomicrobiota bacterium
TAATTTCCCTTGCGAACCAGTTGCTCGCGCTGCGCCACGCCAAATTTGTGCTGCTCGTCAATGACGACAAGGCCGAGATTTTCAATTGCAAAACCGGATTCAATCAGCGCGTGCGTCCCGACGGTCAGTGACAAGTGACGAGTGGCAAGTGACGAGGCTTGCGTTTGCTTGTCACTCGCCACTCGCCACTCGCCACTTTTCTTGCTTCCCGTTTGCAATTCCACTTTCACGCCCAACGGCTCAAACCATTTTGAAAATTCCGGAAATGCTGTTCCGCCAGAATTTCCGTCGGCGCCATGAGCGCGACGTTGAAACCGCTTTCAATCGCCATGAGCGCGCCGCAGGCCGCAACCGCCGTTTTTCCAGAGCCAACATCGCCTTGCAAAAGCCGTCGCATCGGATGCGCGCCGCCCATGTCGTGACGGATTTCGCGTAGCACGTTTGTCTGCGCTGCGGTCAATTTGAAACCAAGCCGCGTCAAAAATGGTTTCATCAAATGATTGTCGCCGCCACACGGCAATCCTTTCGTTCTCGCTTCAAAATTTTTCCGCCGCGACTGGATTTGCAATTGCAGCGCCACAAATTCATCCAGCGCCAATCTTCGCCGCGCAATTTCCACGTCCGAAATTTCTTCAGGAAAGTGCGTCATGTGAACCGCATTCGCCCGCGTCGGCAACGTAGCGGCGTCTCGGCAGAGCGCCGCAATCTTTTCATCGAATTTATTCCATTCGGGAAAGTCAGCCGCGCTCTGCCGAGGCGCGGCTACGAATTTTTCCAGCGTCCGCCAGATGAGTCCGCGCAGCCAGCGTTGCGGCAAACCTTCCGTCAACGGATAAACCGGCGCGATGCGGTTGATATGGATGAAACTTTCCTCGCCGCCTTCGATGACTTCGGTTTCGGGATGATCCATCGTGCGCGGTTTCGTTTCCTTTAATTTTCCGAAAACGAAAACTTCGTCGCCCATCGCAAAATAATTTTCCATGAACGGCAGGTTCCACCAGCGGCAATGCAACCGCGCCGAGCCGTCGTCCAAAATGATTTCATAAACGGATTTGCTGCCGCCGCTAAATCGCTTGAGACCGAGCGCGACAATTTTTCCACGCGCGGTGAACGCTTCGTCCTTCGTGAGTTCGGAAATTTTTCGGAAATGGCGGCGGTCTTCGTAACGCTTGGGCCGGTGCAGCAGCAAATCTTCAATCGTGAAAATTTCCAGCCGCGCGAGTTGCGCCGCGCGTTCCGCGCCGACGCCCCAGAGCGAGGTGACCGGCCTTCGCAACTCCGGCGTTGCTTCGTCCCGGCGGGCGGGATTTTTCAGCGGAGAAATTTTATTTTCCGGCGGCGACATCGCCCGCACGATACAAACCGTTCACCGCCGCTTCAATTGGAAACGGGGGAGCGCAGCCGCCCCCGGCTGCGGTTCGGTGCGCCCTCGCGCCGAACTCGTGCGCACGACGGCTTTCAAATTCAAGGATGATTCCCGCGCGCGCGGGCCAACGACGAGGGCGTCGTTGGCGGCACGCGAGGCGCGTGCGCTCCCCCGGACAAATTTCGCGCGCGCCGGACTCAAGCGCGTTTTGGAGTCTTTTGATTTTGCGGCGGCATGAGCCAGACTAACAAGGCAACCAATCCTAAAGGTTCAATGCTTAATCCAATAGAAGTCATCAACGCAGTTGAACGCGGCGAATGCGCCAAGTGCCACTGAAATAGTGCTGTTGGAATGAGAACAAAAACTATTACTAGAGCAATCGCGGAGATTGCCAAATGCAAGCGATTTTTAAGAAGCGGCGCAAGCATTGAAGTTTGTCGTTTCAACCGTCCTTTTGACAAAAGTATTGCAACCAAAACTAAAATGAAAGTCGGAGCCGCAAGTAATGTCAGTGCGATAAGTGTCATTACGAATTCTCCGGCATCAGTATTCATATTCACATAGTTTATAATTTCTTGCCCGGCGCAAGTAAAACTTGGCAGCAATAGTTTGATTGCCAGAAAAGCAAATGTTGCCCAAAACGCCCGCTCGCGCCAGATTTTCGCTGGATCAGCTTTGATAAATTCCTCGCCAATTTGCTGCGGCCGGCCGACGCGGCGGCGCGCGAGCCAGAAAGATTCTTCGTCGTTCAAGCCGCGTTGCTGGAATCCGGCGATGGCGTCGCGCAGGTGCGTTTCCAGTTCACGCCGGTCGTCGGACGCGAGGTTCGGTTGCGCGGCGAGTTCGTTTCGCCAGCTTTCAACGGCGGCGTTCAAATCGAAACCGGTTTGATTTTCCATAATTTGCACAGGGAGTTGTGAACGGCCAGCCATTGCTGGCGCTCGGTTTTGAGGGCTTTGCGTCCGTCGGAACTGATGAAATAGTATTTCCGCTCGCGCCCGGTGTCGGCTTCCTTCCACTCGGACTCGATCAGGCCGTCGCGCTCCAGCCGGTGCAAAACTGGATAAAGCATCCCGTCGCTCCACTCGATCTGCCCGCCGCTCAACTCGCGCACCTTCTGGATGATCTCGTAGCCGTAGCTTTCGCCGCCCGCGAGGATGGAGAGCAGCAGCGGTTTCGAGGATGCGGCGACCAAATCTTTCGTAAGCATGGCAGCTTTATACATTGCACAGGAATGTATGTCAATGAAAAAATCATTTCACAGTTCGATCACCGTGAGTTCCGGGCGGCAGTTGAAGCGGAAGTGGTAGCCGTAAAGATAGCCGATGCCCGGATTAACGTAGAGCGGGCCGTTTTTGGTCTGGAACAAGCCCAGGTCATATCCGTCGCAGCCGTAGGGCACGATCACCGGGCCGTAAAACGGAATGCGCACCTGGCCGCCGTGCGAATGGCCGGCGAGGATCAAATCCAGTTTCCGGTCGCCGAGTTGCTTGACCCAAAACGGATAATGCATGAGCAAAATGTTTTTTGCCGGCGGATCGGGCGGCTGCAGCAATTGATCGGAATGAAAGTAGGTGATGCCGATCAGATTTATTTTGCCGCCGGCGATTTCCCTGCGCTCGTTCAGCAGCCACGCACCGCCGGTCGCCGCGAAGCATCTGGCAATGTCGCTAAACGAAGCGCCGCTCCAGTAATCGTGATTGCCCGGCACGCCGAACAGCGGCGGTTTGAGGCCGGACAAAATCTCCAGCGTCTCCGGCAGAAATTGTTTGTTTTCGACGAGATCGCCGGTGAAGCAGACAAAATCCGGCGCGAGCGCGTTGATTTTGTGCACGACGGATTCCAGATAGGCGCGGTCGCCTTTATGGTGCAGGTCGGTGAAAAGGACAAAACGGTTCGCCGGCGGTTCGGAGCCGATGCGCAGGCTGCGCGTTTTCACCCAGGTCGGCTCCAGACAGCGCGCATCCGCAGCCACGGCCAGCGGCGCGGCCAGCAGGGTCGTGAAAATAAATTTTCGACGGGTGATGTTCCTTGGTTTCATCGTCAGTCCACTTCGAACTTAAAACAAATATCCGACACCGCAAGCATTGCCTCCGTTCAAACGCCGCGCTACGTTTGGCGCGTGCCAGACGCCACTTCTCGAATCCGTTTTTCGCCGCTGTTGTTGCTGCTGCGCGTGAACGTGCGGCATAGTTGGCGGCGGCTGCTGGCCACGCGCGAGCAATCGCGCCTGCTCACGGGACTCATCGGGTCGTTCATCGTGGGTTATCTCGGACTTTCGTTCTGGCTATTTTATTACGCGTTGAAATTCATCGCGAAATTCCCCGGCCTCGGCGCGGTGCTGACGGAGCGGCTACTTTACACGCTGTTTGCGTTTTTATTCGGGCTGCTGCTTTTGAGCAATCTCGTCATCAGCTACAGCAATTTGTTCCGCAACCGCGAAACGGCGTTCCTGCTCACGCTGCCGGTTTCGACGCAGACGATTTTCCGCTGGAAATTCATCGAGTCCACCCTGCTGGCGTCGTGGGCGTTTTTATTTTTGATCGCGCCTTTGCTGGCGGCATTCGGCCTGGTGCGCGGCGTGCCCTGGCATTTTTACCCGCTGACAATTTTACTGATCGGACTGTTCGTGGTGCTGCCGGGCGTTTTTGGGGCGGGGCTGGCGATCTGGATCGGACGCTATCTGGACCGGCGCAATTTTCAGATCGCCATCATCGCGACGGCCGTCGTGCTGCTCGCGGCGGCGGCGTTTTGGTGGAAGACGCAGCCGGTGGACGAGGAACTGCTCGACAAACGGACGCTGGAGGCGCTCGACCAGTTGCTGTCCAAGACGCACTTCACGATGTTTCCGTTTCTGCCGAGCTACTGGCTGTCGTCGGCCTTGCTGCAATGGGCCGAGGGCATTTATCGCGGCGCGGCGTTTTTCGCGCTGGTGCTGTTGAGCCACACGCTGTTCTTCGGCGGCATCGCGTTCACGCGTTTCGGAAATTTGTTTTACGACACCGCGTCGGCGGTGCAAAGCCGCGCGGGCAGCAATTTCAAATTAAATTTTCTTCGCTCGGAAAAAAAATCCCGGCCATCCGTCGGCCTGCTGGAAAAAATCGCCGCAAAATTTTCCTGGTTCGACCGCGACACCCGCGCGCTCGCGGTCAAGGACGTGCGGATGTTCTGGCGCGACACCACGCAATGGGGCCAGTCCGTGATGCTGTTCGGCCTGCTCGGCGTTTACATCATCAACCTCCGCAACTTCACGCATCAGCTCACCAGCCCGTTCTGGATCAACCTCGTCGCGTTCCTCAACCTCGGCGCGTGCTCGCTGAATCTCGCCACGCTGACGACGCGGTTTGTGTTCCCGCAATTTTCCCTCGAAGGCCAGCGGCTCTGGATCATCGGCATGGCGCCAATGGGTCTGGCGCGCGTGGTCAAAACCAAATACTGGCTGTCGAGCCTGCTCGCGCTGGTTGTCACGCTGGGACTCGTCACGCTTTCGTGCTCGCTGCTCAAAATGACTTGGGACCGCGTGATTTTTTTTGGCGCCGTTATTACGGTCATGACCTTCACGCTCAATGGCGTCGCCATCGGCCTCGGCGTTTTGTATCCGAATTTGAAAGACGCCAACTCAAGCAAAATTGTCAGCGGATTCGGCGGCACACTGTGCCTCGTGTTGAGTTCGCTTTACATTCTTGCGTCCATCGGGCTGCTCGTGTTCGGCACCATGGGATTGCACGGGCATCAAAGCTGGGCGATCGAAAGCGTCGCCGGATTTGTGCTGCTGTCATTTCTCGTCGGCTGGCTGCCGCTGAAATGGGGACTGAAACATTTGAAAAATTTCGAGGCGTGATTTGAATTTACGGACTCAGCGCAATTTCTCCAGCGCGGCAAATAATTCCGGCGAGGCCGTAAAATGTTTCTGGCCCTCGCATGTCACC
>CAXUBD010000200.1:0-5277 GCA_964249225.1 uncultured Verrucomicrobiota bacterium
GTTCCGGTCCGCGAAATTTGACCAGGCGAGCGTTGACGGCGAGCCAGATGATTCCCCGGGCCCGTCGTTGACCCCACGCGTCATAAACACCGAGAATGAATTCGCCCAACGTCGTCGCTTTCGTGGCTTGATTGATTTTCATGACTTAAGAATAGTACAGGCGGCCGGGCGAGTGCCATGGGGTGTTTTCCTTATACGAAATTTTCCGCGTCCCGGAAAGTTCGCTGGCCGGGCGGCGGGTTGGATGAAACCGAATCATTCTATTTGCAAATGGATGGCTGCGGGCAGGCTTGGCCGTCCGGGTGGCGCCGCGATCGCGTGCGAGCTGTCGGTCGCACGCAGAACCTTTTGCACCGTTCCCAACAATAGCTCGCCGGCAAAGGGTTTGACGAGCGTGGCGGCGGGTTGCAACCAGGGGCTGGCGGCGGATTTTTGCGCGGGTGATTTCATGGTGGTCGTGATGACGGGGACGATCATGCGGGCGGCGCGCAGCTTCTTGAGCAACTCGATGCCGGTCAGCCGGGGCAGGGTGTTGTCGGTGATGAGCAGATCATAATAGATGTCGTCGTTGAGCGCCTCCCAGGCGGTTGCGGCATCCGGCGCAATGTCCACCTCGAAGCCGGATTGGACTAGCACTTCCGCGGTGAATTGGCGGATCACCGGCTCATCCTCCACCACCAAAATGCGCGGGAACACATTCGATTCAAGCGCCAAACGCGCGCTGTCCGAATCCCCCGGGCGGCGAAATATTTTTTGCTCCCATAACTTTCAGTCCCCAATTTGATGATGCTAGCGGAAACTTTTACGATGAATATGGGGTGTTCACCCTATATCATTTTGACCCTGGCGAGGCTTGCATTCAAACGTCAATAATTTTTTTAAAAACCGATTTTTAAAAATTATGCGTCCAGTACAAATCAGCTGCTTTTCCCTGGACTGGCGGCATGGTCGTCCGGGTGCTCGGCGAAATCCATGAACGGGAATCCAGAAAAGTTCCGCCGGCGGCATCAAAAGTTCCGGACGGAAAATTCCGTTGACCCGGCCTTGGAAACTTGCCTGGGTTCACAGAATGGTCACCTGGACGCTGCTCTCGATGATGCCCGCGCCGATGGCGTAGCGGGTGAGACCGGCGGTGTCGTGGATGTCGAGCTTCTCCATGAGATGTTCACGATGCTTCTCGACGGTCTTGATGGCGATGTCGAGTTCCGCCGCGATCTGTTTATTGGCCTCGCCTTCGGCGATCAATTGGAGCACTTCCATTTCGCGTGAAGTCAGCAGGGCGGCCTTCTTGTTGAGCGATCCCCTGCGGTCCGGCGATGCAGGATTAAGATGGTCCAGCCGTTTGGAGACGGCGGGGCTGAAAAATTTTTTTCCCTTTTGCACCTGCCGGATCGCCCGGCACACGTCGTGCGCGGAAGTCTGCTTGAGCAGAAAGCCCGCCGCGCCGGACTCGGTGGCGTTGGCCACATACGCGTCATCGTTGTGCGCGGAAAGCATGAGCACCCGGGTGGCGGGGAGCGCCTTGAGAATCTGACGCATGGCCTCCAGGCCGTTCAGCAGCGGCATCGCGATGTCCATCAGCACCACGGCGGGCCGGAATTTTTTGGCGAGCACGACCGCCTGGCGTCCGTCCTGCGCCTCGCCGACCACTTCCAAGCAGGTTTCAAGTTCAAGCATCTTGCGCAAGCCTTCGCGCACAATCGTGTGATCCTCGGCGAGCAGAACGGTTATCGGTTTCATGCGCTTTTTAAATTTGGTTTCAACGGGCCGGCCGCCATTTCCGCGCCGGCGTTCGCAAAAGGAATCTGCGCGATGACGGTGGTGCCTTTGCCCAGCGCGGACTCGACTTCAAACCGGCCGCCGACCATTTCCAGCCGTTCCCTCATGCCGATCAGTCCAAGCCGCTTGCTCCCCTTCGCCAGCAGGACACCTTGCACCAAAAATGATTTCCCGTCGTCTTTTATTTTCATGCCGATTCCGTCGGGCAGTTGTTGGATGTTCACCTCCGCGCGGCTGGCCTGCGCGTGGCGCGCGACATTCGTCAGCGCCTCCTGCGCGACGCGGAACAGCACCGTGCGCCGCGCCGGGTCCAGTTGCTCCACGCCCGCGAAGGCCTTCAAGTAAGTGCGGACGCCGGTGCGCGTGGTGAAGTTGCGCATGAACGTGTGCAGCGCGGGAATCAGGCCGAGGTCGTCCAGCACCGCCGGGCGCAGCTCGCGCGCGAACTGATGCACGATGCCCACCGACTTGTCTATCAGCCGCTGCGTGCGCGCGATGTTGCGGTCAAAGCCCGTAGTGTTCATGCCGGCTTCTTTTGTCAAAGTCGCGAGACGAATGTTGATGCCCGTCAGCGTCTGGGCGATGACATCGTGCAGTTCGCGGCTGATGTGCTTGCGCTCCTCTTCCTGCGCCTGCAACACCTGGCGGGACAACTGCCGCAACTGTTCTTGCATGTAGTGCGACTGCTCCAACAAGCGGCCCTGGTGCTGCTCGCTTTCCTTGAGGGATTTCTGCACCGCCCGCCGCCGGATGATTTCCTTTTCCAGCCGGCGGTTCGAGGCGGTCAACGCATCCAGCCGCCGCTGCACGGCCTCCGCGTGCTTGCGCTCGGTGATGTCCGTGATGTTTTCCATCACGCCGACGGCGCGGCCCCGGCCATCGCGGTCCAGCGTCTTGCGCGCGAACACGGTGATGCGTTTGCCATTGCGTTTCGTGTGCACCAGTTCGCCGATCCAGCGGTTCGTGCGATGGAGTTCCTCGGTCATTTGCTTTAACGGAATTGGATATTTTGTCTGGAGCAGGACATGGCTCAATTTCCCCATCGCTTCCGCCCGCGACCAGCCGTAAAGCTCCTCCGCGCCATGATTCCAATAACGAATGCAGCCTGCCAAGTCGCGCACGATGATGGCGTCACGGCTCAAGTCGAGCAGCCGCGCCTTCTCGGAAAGTTCCTGCGCGACTTTCTTGCGTTCGGTGATGTCGCGGATGTTGCATTGGATGACGGCGTGGCCGTTCTCCTGATACAGGTTGGCCACCACTTCCACTTCCTGATGCCGGCCGGCCCGGCTTTTCAGCGGCAAATTTTCGTAGCGGATTTCGTGCTGCCGTTTCAGTTTTTCAAACATGTCCCGGCTCGCAGCTTCATCTTCGAGCAGCCCGATCTCGTAAAGTTCTTTGCCGATCAATTGATCGTTCGGATAGCCGAGGAGCTTGGTCATGAACGGATTCGCATCGGTGATTTTACGCGTGCCGGGATCAAGGAGAAGCACGCCGTCGTGCGCCGCCTCGAACAGCCGGCGGTAGCGGATTTCCGAAACGCGCACTTTTTCCTCCTCGCGTTTCAACTCCGTGATGTCCACCACCACGGCGCGGCAATCCGGCCCGGCGGGCGCGCGTTCGGCCCGGAGGCGCACGACCTTGCGCGGCGGCCCATGGAGTTCGAGGTCAACGGACTGCTTGATCTCGCCGGCAAAAACCTGTTTGAGAAACGCATTGAAAGCCGGACGCGCGGCGGCGGAAACCAGCACCCCAAATGACTGCCCCACCAGCCGCGAACGCTCGATGCCGACGAGCCGCGCGCCGGTCAGGTTGACCTGCCGAATCGTGCCGCTGGCGGCGAGCGTGAAATAGCCCGCCGGCGCAAAATCGTAGAGGTCGGTGTAATTTTCCAGCGCCGTCTCCAGCTCGTTGCGCGCTTTTTGCAGCTCGGCGTTTTGCATTTCCAGCTCGATCTGGTGGACCTGCAGCTCGTGAAGCTGCCGCGCGTTTTCGGCGGCGTTCTGATCCGCCGCCGGCTTCGTCCCGGAACCGTTCAAGCGCAGTTCGGCGCGGCGGCGCAGTTCGGCGCAATTGGCGGAAAACGCCGACGGTTTTTTTTTTGCGGCGGGACTTTTCATTTTTTCCCGGATTGCCGCGCGACGTGTTTTTCCAGGGCGGCGTGCTTCTCGCGCAGTTTCGCCTCCAGCGTTTTCGCCACGGTGATGTCCGCGAAGGTGATGACCACGCCGTCAATGCGGTCGTCGAGCGTGCGATACGGCATGATGCGCACCGTGAACCAATGGCCGGCGCGCGTGTTCACGGCTCTTTCCGCGAAGCCGAGTTTCCGCAGCACCTCGCGCGCGTCGGCGACGAGTTCCGGGTAAAGCAAATCGGAGCCAAGGTCGGTGATTGGCCGGCCGATGTCGCCGGGAATGAGCTTGATGATTTTTGTCGCCTGCGTCGTGAAGCGGCGCACGTTGAGATTGTTGTCCAAAAACAGCGTCGCGATGTCCGTGCTGTTCAGCAGATTTTTCATGTCGTTGTTCGAGCGCGACAACTCGTCCACCTTGACCTGCAATTCGGAATTGACCGTCTGGAGTTCTTCATTCAACGATTGCATCTCTTCCTTCGACGTGGTGAGTTCCTCGTTGGTGGACTGAAGTTCTTCATTCGTGGACTGCTGCTCCTCGTTGGTGGAACGGAGTTCTTCCTGCGCGGTCTGCATTTCTTCGCGGATGGTCTGCGCTTCGAGGCGGACCTGCTGGAATTTTCGTTCCAATTCTTCCAGCCGCGCGCGGCGGGCGGAAGTTTTTTCAATTTTTCCCGGACGGCTCGTTTTAATTTCCGGCGGCGCGGCCACGTCGGTGAAAACAATCATCACCAAACCGCGCAGCACTTCCGGTTCGGCGAGCCGCTGCACGGTGACATCCACAAATTGTTTTCGGCCGTTGGTCCCGATTTTGAGGCCGCGAACCACCACGGCCTCTTCCTGTTCGAGCGCCTTGTGAAACGCGTTGCCGAGTTCGTAGCGCAAGCCCTCGCGCGCCATCGCAAAAATGTTCCAGTTCGCCTTGCCGGCGGCGGGTTCGAGATATTTCCCCGTGCGGCCGCTGACGTAAAGGATGTTGCCCTTGTCGTTCACGAGCACCGTCGGCGAAGAAAATTTTTCCAGCACCAACTGGTCTGCCAGCGACTGCAGGCTGGCCGACGATTTGGTTTCCGTCCGCAGCTCGGTTCGGACGGGCAGCGGCGGCGCAAACGACGACGGAAATTCCACCGGCTCCGTCCGCAACGCCGAATCCGTCCGCCGGAAAATCCGCAGCTTGTTGTTCAACGACGTGAACAAATCAGTGAACGTCCCGACCGTTTCCGCGCTGCCGAGCAGCAAAATCCCGCCGGGCGTCAGGCTGTAGTGAAAGAGCGGAATCAACTTTTTCTGCATCTCCGGCGCGAGATAAATCAGCAGATTGCGGCAGCTCAAAATGTCCAGCTTCGTGAACGGCGGGTCCATGATGAGGC
>CAXUBD010000201.1:0-5224 GCA_964249225.1 uncultured Verrucomicrobiota bacterium
CAGCTGGTTAAAATAATGGCCGAAACTTTTCATGGCCGGCACACTTACACGCAGGCGTTCACGTTGGTGGCTTACGGCTTGAGCCCGCTGTTTTTGTTCCGCCTGCTGGACGCGCATCCGCTGATGAATCCTTGGATCACCTGGGGACTGGGCAGCGTGCTGTCCGTATGGATCATTTATCAAGGCCTGCCGCGCGTCCTGGCGCCGGACCCGACGCACGCGTTCGGATTGTATCTGGTCAGCAGCATGGTACTGGTGCTGGCGACCTTTCTGACGCGATTGTTCACGGCGTTTTATTTGTCCGGCACAATCAATTTTCAACACACCTTTCTTTCCCATTTGCTGGGAAGATAAAATTTAATCGGGAGAATTTTTTATGACCGCCTCGCCCGGAAAAAACCTGCTGAACGCGCTGATCGAACTGGACAGCGCCGTGAAGACGATGCCGACGGCAAATCCCAAGCCGAACCTGCTGCCGCTCTTCGCGCACATTGATGAACTGACCAGACAATTGCCGCGCAACGCCGATCCGACGTTGCTGCATTACTTGCACAAGAAAAGTTACGAGAAGGCTCGGCTTTTTTTGCAAGACCGTTACGCGGAAAATCAAGTTGGGGATTGTCGACATGTTTGAAGACACCATCGCTGCAATCGCGACTCCGCTCGGAGAAGGCGGACTGGCCGTTGTCCGAATTTCCGGTGCGCAGGCGTTTGAAGTCGCGGATAAATGTTTTCTGCCCATCGGAAAAAATTCGCAAAAACCTTCCGCCGCGACTTCGCACACGATTCATTTCGGAAAAATAATTTGCGACGGAAAAACAATTGACGAGGTGTTGCTCGCTGTTCTGCGCGCGCCACGCACGTTCACGCGCGAAGACACCGTTGAGATTTCCTGTCACGGCGGAATTTTGCCCGCAAAGCTCGTGCTCGACACAATTTTGAAAAACGGAGCTCGAGTTGCCGAACCGGGCGAATTCACGCGTCGCGCTTTTCTCAATGGACGCATTGACCTCGCGCAGGCCGAAGCCGTCGCCGATTTGATCCATTCGCGCACGGAACTCGCGCTCGCCGCCGCGAACGAGCAACTTGCCGGAAAATTATCGCAGCGCATCAACGCGCTGCGCGACGAAATGATGAAGACGCTTGCGCACGTCGAGGCGCACATTGATTTTCCCGACGAAGACATTTCGCCGGACACGAAAGAAAAATTATTGCAACGACTCGAAAACGGAATTGCCTTCATGGACGAATTGTTGCGCACGGCGAACGAAGGACAAATTCTCCGTCGCGGAATCCGTGCCGCGATTGTTGGCCGTCCAAACGCGGGAAAATCCAGTCTGCTCAACCAATTGCTCGGCCACGACCGCGCCATTGTCTCGCCGATTGCGGGCACGACGCGCGACACGATTGAGGAGACGGCAAACATTCGCGGTTTGCCGGTCGTGTTCATTGACACCGCCGGATTGCGCGAAGGTCGCGACGAGATTGAAGTTGAAGGCATCCGCCGCAGCCGCGAGAGTTTGGAAAAGGCGGAATTGATTTTGCACGTTCTCGACGCAAGCGAACCGCTCACGAGCGCGGATGAAATTCATCTGGCCGAATTCGTCGCAAAAAAAAGAATCCTCATCCGCAATAAAACCGATTTGCCGCAGAAATTAAATTTGCCAAACGGTAGGGCGGGCAGTCCTTTGCACGCCGACGGCGCGCACGGAGTGACGCGCCCTTCCGAAACCGTTGATGTTTCATGCTTGAGCGGGCAGGGGATTGAGCAATTGAAAGACGCGATCAAAAATCTGGTCTGGGCGGGCAAAATCGAGGCCGGGATGTTGCAGGTGATGATCAACTCGCGGCATCAGGAGGCGCTTGGTCGCGCGCGCGTGGGCGCGGTGCGCACGCTCGACGCGTTGCGCGCGGACGCGACGCTCGAACTGGTGGCGCTGGATTTGCGCATCGCCGTCAACGCCGTCGGCGAAATCGTCGGCAAGACGGCGACGGACGATTTACTCGACTCGATCTTCAGCCAGTTTTGCATCGGGAAATAATTTTTCCGTTCCGAAGGAACAAGGAACGAAGTGGCTGGAGGAAATCGCCAAAAATAAATTGTGTCCTGAAAGGACATTGGAAAATCGGAACTTTGTGTTGTCGGCGCTTCTGCGGAAAAAAATTTACCGATTTGTTACGGCAACGTGACATTTATGATTATTCGCACAACTCGCTTGCGCTCCCGAAAATTTTATTTTGAAATGAATCGAAATGTTCACGATCAAGCAACACAGCCCGCACGCCGATCACCTGATGCGCGCGACCCAGTTTCACCACGTCCAGTTGAGCGCGATGGCTGACGTGAAGGCGAATATGTTGTTGACGATGTCGTCGGTCGTGCTGACGCTTTGCTTGCCGCAACTTTTGAAGAACGATCATCTTTGGCCGCTTTACATTCTCATCTGCTTTTGTCTGCTCACCATTTGCCTGACGACTTACGCCGTGATGCCGAAATTGCCGCCGGCCAATCTGCCGGCGCCGGACGTTCACAGTCCGCAGTTCAACCTTCTTTTCTTTGGCGACTTCACGCGTTTGAGCCAGCCGCACCTATGGCGCGCAGGTGCGCGAGATTTATCTGCTGGGAACATTTCTGGCCAAAAAGAAATACCGCTATCTGCGCCTCGGCTATCTCACCTTCATCATCGGACTGTTCGCTTCCTTTCTTGGGTTCATCATCATTGCGCTAAAGTGAATCGTTTTGGCAAAACGGCGACGGAAGATTTGCCCGACTTGATCTTCAGCCAGTTTTGCATTGGGAAATAATCGTATGAAGCCAGAATTTATTTTCCAAACCCTTGCCAAGGGACATTCGTATTGGTTTGAGAAATTTTGTGGGAAAGCTTTTGAATAAAATCCCACTGCTGACGCGTTGGCTCAAAACAATCAGTATCTACCATTGCTACTATTTGTTCTATTTCGGTTTTCAACTCGTTTGGCCCACAATTTAATAAGGCTTGTTTAACGATTCTGCATTGACCGCTAACCGCAGCTTGCAACGTATTAAATTCGTCCGGCGAGATTTTCTTGGATATAGAAAAGAAATTCGTATCAGACAATATATTGGTTTGAAATGGTTGATATACACACACCGAAAAATCGAAGCCGATTGGTTGTTGAGATTGTGAGAGAGACTTGATAGCAACAATAGAAACAACAAAATCAGCACTGCTTTTGTCTTCGGTTAAGTTGATGTCGTTAATACCGCGCAATTCGCGCCGGAAGTAACTTTCCGCTTCCGGTAATTCACTGCCAGAAAATCTTAAGCAAACATCACCATGCCATTTTGGCAATGAATCCTCTGCAAATGAGCAGAGACAGCCTACCAGAAATATTAGAATGGAGATACTTGTGTGGATGATTTTCATATGCGTTTTATCGCAAAAAATTACAACAGATCAGTCGGTAAATCGGGCATTGTTGGCCGAGTATCAAGCTCGGCAGCAGTGGCCGGATCAATGCCTTCAATTCGTTCAAGCCGCTTTTGATAGTTTAAGGCTGTCATATCTGTCACAATCTTGTGAATCTTCTCATATGGAATCCCAGCTTTCTGTGATACTATGCCCAAAGCAATCTCCAACGCATCGCATCTGGATTCAAGCCGTATGGTCTTGGAAGTCAGTGCTGAAATGGTTTTGCAAATGGCGTCAATGTCTTTCAATTAATTGACTCTGGGCTTGGTAAAATAATTTATCAAGAAAAAGTTGCGTTCAAAATTTCACCATACCTCCACCGGCCCTTTTGGCACGGGAATTTGTTCACGTTGAGTTGAGGCGGGTTCGTCGCGCATGAAGGACGCGACCATTGGCGGCTGTTGAAATCGGGGAAGCAATTCGCCGTGCTCGTCGAGAAATTGCCGGCGCCAGCGGATGTAATTTTCCAGCACGTCGTGGAATTCCGCGCGCGTGGAAATCTGCACCACCTTCTTGTTGAACTCGTGGCACGGGCCGAACCGCTTGGCATACCACGGCGCGACTTTGCGGAACATCCGGCAGCCGAGTTCCTCGCCAAAAACTTCAATCATCAGATCGAGATGGCGGCTCAGGATGCGCACGCGCTCGGAGAAATCGGGTTCGGGTGGAAGTTCATCAATTAAATTCAACTTGGTGGGGCGAGACTCCGTCGAGCCCAAATCTTCCCGGACGTTTTTAGAGGAGTCAGGGCTCGACGGAGTCTCGCCCCACCGATTAAAAGGATTTTGTGTTCCGAGATATTGCAATGTGCGTTTGAAAATCCACGGATCGTAAAATGCGCCGCGCCCGATGCTCACGCCGGCGCAGCCGGTTTCGTCGAACATTTTTTTCGCGGCCTGCGGCGTGATGATGTCGCCGTTGCCGATGACGGGAATGGTTTTCACGGCTTCGACGACTTTGTGGATTCCGGCAAGGTTCACCGTTCCGCCAAATCCTTGTTCGCGCGTGCGGCCGTGAACAAAAATTGCGGCGACGCCGACATCTTCCAAAGCGCGCGCCAAATCCGGTGCAGTCAGATTCTCGTCGTCCCAGCCGAGGCGCATTTTGGCGGTGACGGGAATTTTCACGGCGTCCACCATTTTTTTCACGAGCGCGGAAGTTTTGTCGAGTTCGGTCATCATCGCCGAGCCGCCGCCGACTTTGACAACTTTTTTCACGGGGCAACCCATGTTGATGTCAATGGATTGGACGCCGAGATTTTCGAGGATGATTGCCGCGTCGCGCATTTCTTCCGGCACGCTGCCGAAAAGTTGGACGGCGAGCGGTGAATCCGCTTCGCGCGTTTCAATTAGTTTCAAAGCCTTGGGATTTTTTTCCAGAAGCGAGCGCGCATTGACCAAATCCGTCGTGCACAGGCCGACGCCGCCGACTTCGCGCACGACGAGACGGAAGGGCAGGTTGGTGTAACCGGCCAGCGGCGAGAGAAACAGATTTGATTTTAATTCCAGCGAACCGAAACGCATGGCTTGACTGTAGCAAAATTCGCTGATTGCGAAAGGCGCAATGACGTGCTAGTCTGCTTTGCGCTAAAATGTTCGAAGAAAACAACAATCAAAAAACCGGAGACCGCAGTCCGAAAAAACCGGCGGGCGGCTTTAAATTTTCACCGTTCACGTGGGTCGCGTGGATTGCCATCATCGGCAGCATGATCGCGTTGTTTTACGTCAACGAACGGATCAAGACGCCGATGGAGAGGTTGAAGCAGTCGGAGT
>CAXUBD010000202.1:0-5214 GCA_964249225.1 uncultured Verrucomicrobiota bacterium
GGAAACCACAATCGGCATTCCACGGTCGCCGCCTTCGCGGATTTCGGTGAAGATCGGGACTTCGCCGAGGAACGGAACCTTTTGCCGCGCGGCTTCCTCTTTGCCGCCGCCGTGGCCGAAAATTTCCACGCGCTCGCCGTTCGGCGCGGTGAAGTAGCTCATGTTTTCCACGATGCCGAGGATCGGCACGTTCACCTTGCGGAACATCGCGATGCCTTTGCGCACGACGCCGAGCGACGCTTCCTGCGGCGTGCTGATGATGACGCCGCCGTCGAGCGGCACGGTCTGGCAGAGCGAAAGTTGCGCGTCGCCCGTGCCCGGCGGCAAATCCACGAGCAGAAAATCCAGTTCGCCCCATTCGACGGCGAGGAGAAATTGCTGGATGGTTTTTGTGATCATCGGCCCGCGCCAGATCACCGGCTGGTCGTCCGTGACGAGAAGCCCGATGCTCATCACCTTCACGCCGTGATTGGACGGCGGCACGAGGCGCTCGGCTTCGTTGACGGTCGGTTTTTCGTGAACGCCCATCATCAGCGGAATGCTCGGCCCGTAAATATCGCAATCCAGCAAACCGACTTTCGCGCCGAGATGCGTCAGCGCGCACGCGAGATTCACCGAGCAAGTGGATTTGCCCACGCCGCCCTTGCCGCTGGCAATGGCGATGATTTTTTTTACGCCGGAAACTTTGTTTTGATTCGCAAATGGATTTGATGGCGCGGCTGATCCGGCGGCAGGCTGGCGCACTTCGACGTGGATGTGATTGACGCCGGGAAGATTTTTCAAGACAAGCTCACTTTCCGTTTTGATTTGCGCGGCGGCCTCGGGATTGGGCGAGGTCAATTGCATTACGATGCTGACCGCGCCATTCGCAGCGGAAATTTCTTTGACGAGGCCGAACGAAACGATGTCGCGCGAATAGCCGGGATATTTGACGGACTTGAGCGCGTTTTGAATTTCTTCCTGTGACAACATGGCAGCAGTTTGCCAGTCACATGATGGAACGTAAAATTTTTTCGCGCGAAGAACACGAAGGCGGCGAAGTCGGAAAATAAATTATTTTTTAATTTGTAAATGGAGCAGCTGATTTCGTTCCGAAGGAACATTTGAAAATAGCCCGGCATTTCAATGCCGGGTTCGGTCGGGAAAAAACCGAGTCCCGCAGGGACGGTCGAATTCGCAGCACACGTGTCTCGGCCAGCCGTCCCTGCGGGACTCGATGAATTGATACTGTTTTCCCGGCGTTGAAACGCCGGGCTATTTTCGACTCATCCCTTCGGGACAACCGCGGACTTGCATGAAGTGCGATAACATGACAACTTGTTGGCCTAGTTTTTAATTAGACTGATTCTAAACATGACGCAAAAAGCAAACAACGGAACAGAGCTGCTGGTGGAAAAATTTTCGCAGATTGAAGTCGCGTCGGCGCAGCCGAAGTGGCTCGCGCCCGTGCGCAAAGCCGGCCTCGCCAGTTTTGCCGACCAGGGATTTCCGACGCTCCACGACGAAGATTGGCGTTTTACGAACATCGCGCCGATTGCCAAATTGAATTTTCAACTGGCCAAGGAAGTTTCCGTGAACGGCGTGGAGACAAAATTGATTGATGAATCGGCGTTCGCAAAATTGTCCGGCCATCGGCTCGTGTTCGTGAACGGATTTTTTTGCGCGAAACTTTCCAGCCTCAAGCCGGTTTCCGGCGGCGTGCGGATTGAAAATCTTTCCGCCGCGCTCGCGAAAGATTCTGCGCTTATCGAAAAAAATCTCGGCAAATACGCGCACACGGCGAGCAACACATTTGCCGCATTAAATCAGGCGTTTTTTACCGACGGCGCGTTTATTTTTGTGCCGAAAGGCGTCGAGGTCGCCGAGCCGGTGCAATTGATTTATATTTCTTCGGCGACTCAAAATGGCGAAACGATTTTGCCGCGCAACCTCGTCATCGCCGAGGCGAACAGCAAATTGACTGTTGTGGAAAGCTACATCAGCACCGGCAACGTCGCGTATTTCACGAACGCGGTGACGGAAATTCTCGCGGGCGACAACGCGCAAGTTGAGCACGTCAAATTGCAGGACGAAGCGCTCGACGCATTTCACATCGCGACGATTGCGGGCGAGTTTGGCCGCGCGAGCAATATCACCGTCCATTCGTTTGCGCTTGGCGCAAAACTTTCGCGCACGAACATCCGCACGAAACTCGCGGGCGAAGGTCTTGAATGTATTTTGAACGGACTTTATCTCACGCGCGGCGAACAACTCGCCGATCATCACATGATTGTCGAGCACGCGCAGCCGCATTGCGCGAGCCACGAATATTTCAACGGCATTTTGGACGACAAATCGAAGGGCGTTTTCCACGGGCGCATTTACGTTCATCCCATCGCGCAGAAAACCGACGCGAAGCAGACGAACAAAAATCTGCTGCTCTCCGACGACGCGACCGCCGACACGAAGCCGCAATTGGAAATTTACGCTGACGACGTGAAGTGCACGCACGGCGCGACCATCGGCCAGTTGAATGACGAGAGCATTTTCTATCTCCGCTCGCGCGGCATCGGCACGGACACGGCGCGGCAGATGTTGATCCACGCCTTTGCCGGCGAAATCATCGAGCGCATCAAGTGCGAGCCGGCGCGCGAGGTGATTGACAAGCTCGTGTGGGACCGCCTCGAGGCGAATCCGAATTTGATTGGAAAATAATGCGTGATTCGTGATGCGTGAGAAAAGCATTTCTCGCATCACGCGTCACGCGTCACGAATATGTTCGACGACGTCAACGACCTTTATCAGCAGGTGATTTTGGATCACTGCAAGCAGCCGCGCAATTTCCACGAGATGCCGGACGCGACGCGCATGGCGCAAGGTCACAATCCATTGTGCGGCGACAATCTGAAATTATTTCTCACGCTTGACGGCGACGTGATCAAGGACGCGAGCTTCGTCGGGTCGGGCTGTTGCATTTCGAAAGCGTCGGCGTCGTTGCTGACGGACAACATCAAGGGCAAAACGAAGGCCCAGGCGGAAAAAACGTTTGAGCAGGTGCGCGACATGATTACGACCGGCGAAGTGCGCGGCGATGTGGGCAAACTCGCGGTGTTCGCGGGCGTTCACAAATATCCGGCGCGCGTGAAGTGCGCGATTTTGTCATGGCACGCTTTGATTGGGGCGTTGAAAGGCGACGCCAAGCCGGTCAGCACGGAAAACGAGCAGACCTGATTTGATTTCAACCGCAACAACGACGAGACTGTTTCCATTATGAGTTCCGAACAAAAAATTCTGACGCGCGATGTCGAAGCCTCGGTGGTTCCCATCGGCACCAAAGTCACTTTGCAAAAAGGCGAGACCGCGCACATCACGCAATCGCTCGGCGGCACTTACACCGTCATCGTCAACGGCAATATGTTCCGCATCGAGTCCAAGGACGCCGACGCTCTGGGCATCGAAATTTCGGTTGCGCCCGCCGCTTCCGCCACGGCCACGCCGAGCGGCCCGCTCACGCAGGAGCAATTGGAGAAAAAAGTCTGGGAATCGCTCAAGACGTGTTACGATCCGGAGATTCCCGTCAACATCGTTGACCTCGGACTGATCTACGACTGCCACCTGACGCCCATCGGCGCGGACAACTACAAGGCCGACGTGAAAATGACTTTGACCGCGCCCGGTTGCGGCATGGGTCCGGTGCTCGCGCAGGACGTGCAGAACAAACTCATCTCGCTCGAACCGATTGACGAGGCGAACGTCGAGCTCGTCTGGGATCCGCCGTGGAACCAGGGCATGATGACCGAGGCGGCGAAGCTGCAGCTCGGCCTTCTTTGAGCCACAGATTTTCACAGATGAAACACAGATTATGAAAAAATATTTGATAATGCTGTTGTTGAGTTGGACGACTTATATTTTTGCACAAACGAATGTTCAAAATGCTTTTGATGCTGACGAAGCGAAATTCAATGAACAGTTGAAAGCACTTCTTTCGACTCAAAGCTCTTATCTCGAAAAGAGGCAAACAAATGAATTGCGACAGGTTCACAAACAAATTTCTGACCTTATTGAGCAACGAAAATACCCGCGTGCAATCCATGCGTTGCAGCAGGCCAAGAATGAAAAAGAACGATTTTACGCATTGGATGACGCAGCAAAAGAGTCTTTAAACATTGGCAAGAATGATGAAGCTAATGCCTATGCGGATGAACTCGCAAGCTTGATGGAAAAATACAAAGATGATGCAAATTATGGGAATGCTGTTCAGGATGTGAATATTGTGCGTGGACGATTGGCGCTCGCGGAAGGAAAAGTTGATGAGGCAAAAGCAGATTTGCTTAAAGCGGGTAATAGCCCGGGTTCGTGGACAATGAATTCATTTGGACCAAATATGTCACTTGCGAAAGAGCTTCTTGAAAAAGGAGAAAAGGAAGTCGTGCTGGAATATCTTGATCTCTGCCGAAAATTTTGGAGTTTTCATAGTGATAAGTTGGATGAGTGGAGTCAGGAAGTGAAAGTAGGGGAGATTCCTAACTTTGGAGCGAATTTAGAGTATTAAAACGCAGGAATCTCTATATCTATTCCTCTAATCTGTGTTTCATCTGTGTGCATCTGTGGCTAAAAATTTCCGATGAATAAAACCGTTGACTGGCCTGCGCTGCGAAAAGATTTTTCGATCCTCGATCAGAAAGTCCACGGCAAGCCGCTGGTTTATTTCGACAACGCCGCCACGTCGCAGAAACCGCGCGCGGTGATTGACGCGTTGGTGCATTATTACGAGCACGACAACGCCAATGTGCATCGCGGCATCCATGAGTTGAGCAATCGCGCGACGAACGCATTTGAAGCCGCGCGCGCGCGCGCTGCGAAATTCATCAACGCCAAGAGCGCCGATGAAATCGTCTTCGTGCGCGGCACGACCGAAGGCATCAATCTCGTCGCGAGTTCGTGGGGAACAAAAAATCTCAAGACCGGCGACGTGATTTTGCTCACGGAAATGGAGCATCACAGCAACCTCGTGCCGTGGCAATTGCTCGCGCAAAAAACCGGCGCGAAAATTTCTTATTTGCCCGTCACCGGCGACGAAGGCTTGCTCGACTTGTCCAAGCTCGACTCGTTGCTGACGAAGCAGGTCAAAATTTTCTCGATGGTTCACATTTCCAATTCGCTCGGCACGTTGAATCCCGTGGCCGAACTTTGCGCCCGCGCGCGCAAGCTCGGCATCGTCACGCTCGTGGACGG
>CAXUBD010000203.1:0-3920 GCA_964249225.1 uncultured Verrucomicrobiota bacterium
GTGAATGCCGCGATGCTTGGCAAGCATCAAACTGCCGAAACCGGCGATGGCCGTCAACCCTGACACGAGCACGGCTTTGCCGGTGCTGCGCGACAAAATGCCGGGTGTGTGCTCCTCGGCAAACCGGTTAAGGATGTGAATGCCATTGGTCACGCCGATGCCGATGACCAGCGGCAGCGTCATGATGTTCGCCGGATTGAAGGGAATGCCAAACCAGCCCATCATGCCGACCAGCCATAACACACCGATGACGACTGGCAAAAGCGACAAAACCACCGAGCCGATGGTGCGAAAGTGGAGAAAAACCAGAATCGCAATCGCAATCAAAGAATACCACGCGGCGGTGATGTAACTTTGCACGAGCAATGACGTGTATTCATAAAGTTGCACCGGCGTCCCGGTGACGTTGGGATCAATGGTGCGCAACTCTTCAATGAATTTTTTCTGGTTGTCGCGCTGCCACACGTTGTATTTGGGATAAACCTGCAAAAGAAATTTTCCGGTCACGCCCACAAAACGGTGGCGCAATGCCGGCGGCAAATCTTCCACTTGCAGCGGCGCGCGATCCTCTTGATTTTGCAGAAGCTGAAACGTGCGGCGCACATCGACGAAAAAAACCTGCTGAAACGCCGCCAGTTTGGCGGCATGTTCCGCCCGCCCGCCCGCCTCGCCCGCCAGCATGCCCTTGCGCAAATCCTGGATGGCCTGCTGCAACGCAGCGAACAGCGCCGCCAGATTTTGATCGCCACCGCGCACTTCGTTGATCGCCGAGCCAAGATAACCGTTCAGCCCATACAACGTCTGGCTCAAGGCGTTAATGTCCACCGGCGTCAGGTCCGGCGCGCCGAACTGCAGCGGCGCGAGTTCCTGTTTGATTTCGGCAATCAATTTCAATTTCACGTTTTCATCCGGATCGGGACGCAGAAAGCCGGTGACCGAGTCCACTTTAGAAACGACGTTGGTCAAGGCGCGAAGCCGGCCTTCGAGCGCCACTGCTTCTTCGAGCGAATCGGCCACGACCGCCCCAAACAAGACGGATTGGCCCGAACCAATCAGTTTTTGTCCGAACTCGACGGCGGGCAAACCCGCGCTCTGCATATTTAGCAAATTGTAATCGAATTTTATTTTGCCCTGAAAAAGCTGGAGCGCCGCCACGCCGCACGAAACGACGATGAACGCCGTCACCAGCACGGGGCGTTGCAGCCAGAGATTTTCAATCCGCGCCCGCGTTTTCTCCTGAAGTCCTTTGTGATCAATCACATTTTGTCGTCCGCGCAATAGCAACACCGGCAGCACCGTCATCATCGGCACCAGGCAAACCAGGAGACCGCCGCCGCAAATGATGCCCATTTCCTGAATGCCTTTGAAATTTGTGAACGCCATCGCCAGGAACGCCCCGGCCGTCGTCAGCGCGCCGGTGATGATCCCCTGGCCGGTGAAAACCATCGCCTTGATCAAAGCTTCCTCCTTGGCTTTGCCGTGACGCAATTCCTCTTCGTAACGCGTGACCAGATGCACGCCAAAATCGATCGCCAAACCGATCAGGATCGGCACGAACGTCACCGTCAAAATATTCAAGTGCCCGACCGCCAGCGTCGCGAATGCGAGGGTATAAGCCAGCCCCAATACCAAACAAATCGTCGCCTTCACCGGCCGGCCGGTTTCGTTGTAGCCGTAAATGAAAATCAACGCGCACAAAACCAGCGCCACGATGCTGGCCAGCGTCGTGTCTTTTTGCGATTGCGCCATTTCATCGTTGTCGAGCACCGACTCGCCGGTAATGCCGATGTTCAAACCGGGCACTTCTGTCTTCGTTTCGCTAACGAGCTGGCGCAGACGGCGGACCGCGTCGCTGGTCAAATCACCGCTCGTCACGCGCTGATGGAAAATATTTTCTGCCACGGCGTTTTTCAAAATGTCCCATAGCACCGGCGGCACCGTCCCCGGGTTTTCATCCGGCGGATGCGAATCCACCAGAAAAATTCTCCCGTGATCCAACGTGATGTAGCTGGAAGTCAGCGCCGATTCATTCCCGGCCGCGAACAACGTCATGACGCCCGGTGACGGCGGCGCGCCCGGCCGCTGCAAACTGTCCGCAGCCTGCCGCAGGATGTTTGCCAGCGCGGGCAGCGATTGGACCAACGATTCCGACTGCGCGTTGGTCGTGCGCGGCGCGGTGCGGAACGCCGTGTTGATCTGTTCGAAAAATGAAATGAAGTTGGTCGCCTGCGCGAATTTTTGGATGAACGGCAGGTCGTCGTGCAGAAATTTTTTCATTTCAACCAGGTCGCCGTTCGGCGCGAGCAGCAGCGCCCGGGTTCCACCCATCGTCAAATCCTGCCTGTAAAAAACGTCGTGGAACAGATTTGTCTCCGCCGTCAGCTTCGCGCCGAGCCGCTCGGCGAACTGCCGGTTTTTCTCGATGTCCTCGCTCTCGATGACGACGACCAGGTCGTCCGGCTGCGGAAATTCTTTTTTTAAGGCGAGAAAGTTCTGGTGGTTCTTCTTGTTCGCGCCCACGAGGTCGTCGCGATTCGTGTCAAATTGCAGATAGGCGACGGTGAACCAGACGCAGACCACGAAGAGCGCGGCCTGCGGCCAGACAAACCAGCCCGGATGACGGCAGACCGCCGTCACCAGCCGGCCTAATAGCCGCGCGAGCAGAGAGTCGGCGCTCAATGCCTTCATGCTTCAGGTCGGCACGATTTCATGCGTCGAAAAAATTCCGCGTTGAAGGATTCCGCTCATTTCACAGGTTCGACCGAAACCGCCGTGCCGTAGCACAGCACTTCGGTGATGCCGGGCGCGATTTCCGTTGCGTCGTAACGCACGCCGATCACCGCGTTGGCGCCGAGCTGTCCCGCGTGCGAGAGCATCAGATTGAAAGTGTCCTCGCGCGCGCGTTCGCACAGGCTGGTGTAAAGCGAGATGTTTCCGCCGAACAGGCTTTGGATGCTCGCGCCGAAGTTGCCGACGATGGAGCGCGACCGCACCATGATGCCGCGCACGACGCCGAATGATTTGACCACGCGATAGCCCGGCAAGTCAAACGTCGTCGTCGTCAAGGGATGTGTCAGATTCATAGTTCAACGATTGAACACCACGCCGCGCATCCGCAAAAGCGAAAAGTTCCGGCGCGTTCACGGCGAAAGAAACGCAAACGCCGGGAGATTCCGCAAAACCCCGAACGCGATCGCGACGGCGAGAAACACCCATAAAAATTTTGGCCGCAGATTCACGCCGGCCGGCGGATTCCGTTTTTTTCGCGGGATGAATGGCGCACTCCAAATTATAAACGCCGCCGGCGAAAAAACAAACAGCGCATTATCGTGCAGCGCTTGCGAAAAATGCCCGTGCAGCAATGCAAACAATGCGCGCGTCGCACCGCAGCCCGGACAATTCAAGCCGGTGAGTTTGTGAAACAGGCACCCGGGATAAAAATTATTTTGCGCCGGGTCGAAGAAAAAAACGACGGCCAGGGCGCCCAGCGCCGCCGCGCCCAGAACGCTGGCCGCAAAAATTCCCAGCGACGGCGGCGCGGTGATTTTTGGTGGAACCGCCGGGGAATGGGTGTGCATGCGCGCGCGGCTCAAAATTGCCCGACATTGAAATTAACTTGTGAATGGCCGGAAAACAAAGAAAAAATCAAAAACAAAAAACTGGCGGCGGACAGAATCAGGCCGATAATCGCGAGGGCGCGGCCGCCTTCGGTTTCCGGACGCCCGCCGATTTGCACCAGTGCGATAATCGAAAAAATCAGGCCCAGCAAATTGACCGGCAGCCCGCCGCAACAGCAGCAAAGCGTCACGGACAAGATTCCGCAAACCAGGCCCGCCGTCGCAAAAAAATTTGTTTTCCGGATTTTTCCGGCGGAGGAAGTGCCGTCGTCCGCTTTGGGGATTCTGCGGGCGCTGCTGGAT
>CAXUBD010000203.1:3930-5197 GCA_964249225.1 uncultured Verrucomicrobiota bacterium
GTTCAATGGCCCGATGGTCGGCGGATTGCCGTCGAAGCAAGCGGCGAACTCCGGCAGCAATCCGACGAAATTCCAGTCTTTCGCGCCGGCCACAAAAACGGGCGTCTGGCGTTCGAGGCGGCCTTCGGCGATCCACTGCCGCAATTGTCCGGCGGTGGCGGGGCCGTATTCCTTGCCATCCTGTCCGATGATTTTGTAGATCGCGTTCATTCGTCCTCGCTGTTTTCCCCCGCGTGGCCCACGTCGGCGCAAACGCCGTGTTTCGCGCCGGCCACGAAGTCTATCAATGTTTTTGCCGGCAGACTGCTGATATTTTTCCTGGCTTCGGCCAGCGCGACGCTCATGTTTTTCCCGCTGCGAAAAAGCAAATGGTAAAGTTTTTTCAACTCCAATCGCTGTTCCGCCGTGAAGCCGGCGCGGCGCAAGCCGACGATATTCAGCCCGCGAATGATGTTGACGCCCGCCGCGATTGTGAACGGCGGCACATCCTGCGAGAGGATGGAACAGCCTTGCGTCAGTGACAGCGTGCCGATGCGGGTGAACTGATGCACTCCGCAAACCCCGGAAAGAAACGCGCGATCCTGCACCGTCACATGACCGCCGAGCAACGCGCCGTTGACCAGAATCACATGATTGCCGATGGTGCAATTGTGTCCCACATGCGAACCGGCCATGAAAAGATTGTGCGCGCCGATGACCGTTTCCTCGCCCGGCTTGGTCGCGCGATGAACCGTGACGTGTTCGCGGAAAACATTCTGCTCGCCGATGCGCAGGCAGGTCGGCTCGTTTTTATATTTCAAATCCTGCGGCGCGTCGCCAATGACGCAAGACGCGTGAAATTTATTTCCACCGCCGATTTTGGTGACGCCGGTCAGATAAACGTGCGGCCCGACCACGCACTCCGCGCCGAGTTCCACATTTTCATCAATCACGGCATACGGCCCGACGCGAACCGTTGCGTCGAGTTTTGCCTGCGGATGAATGATGGCCGTCGGATGAATCATTTATTCCGTGACAGGTTCACACAGATAACCGCGGATGAAAATTATATTTTTCACTTCCGTCTCCGTGCGAAGATTCTTTGTTCCATCGCGCGTTTGTGGTTAAATTGAAATGGAAATGACTGGCGCGACCACAACTGAAAAAAACGGAAAGCGGAAACCGGAAACCGGAAATTTGCCCGAGCTACTCGCGCCCGCCGGCGACTGGGACTGCGCCAAGGCCGCCGTCGAAAACGGCGCGGACGCGATTTATTTCGGCCTCGAAA
>CAXUBD010000204.1:0-1079 GCA_964249225.1 uncultured Verrucomicrobiota bacterium
CCCCGACCCCGCCCACACCGCCGCCCGCGACACCGCATCCGTAAGCCGTGAGCCACGGCGGGCAAACCGTGAAGCCACGGTAGGCAATGTGGCCAACCGCAAGGTTCAAAGCGGCCTTCGGAAACGGAGGCCGCTTTTTTATGCGCTGAAGGCGCTACGGAAATTAGCCTAGGGTCGGAGCAACGCGACTACCCTAGGAAATCGTCCCACAAATAATTCTCCCTCTCCTCGCCGAACGAGGAGAGGGTCGGGGTGAGGAGTTGAAATTATTTTATCAATAATTACGAGGGCATGGACAACTTGTTTTCCTTCATAAATGCTTCAACGGAATTATAGACGTTTAGAAAAAGCGGCGTTCCGGCAAACGAAAGCGGACTGACTGGTCCGATTGTCATAAAACTGTATTGACGCGAAGCCGTGTCAAAAGAACTATGAGGGTCGCGGAAAAGACGATAGAGACCATAGCCCTCTGAAACTGGAATGCTCCAGTGCAAACAAGCGTAGCGAAACAACCTTGATTCGATGGTGTCTGGTTCAACTTGAACGAGCTTCGGTTTGATTTGCGCCGGGTCAATTTCGCTGCCAGACGCGATGTAAGCCAATAATTTATCTTCGTCACGGGCGAGTGAATTTTGAGCCATCGAAATTCGCTTTTCAACAGCGTGCTCGTGACGTTTGCGGATGCTTCGCTTGTCACGTTTTTGCCGAAATCCAACTCGATTGCCAGTGATACGAAATCCCTGCGCTCGCAAGGAACGTCGAATTGCGGAGCGAAGTCGTTTCTCTTTTGGAGTATGCGTTGGCACTCGACACTTTTTATCAGGAGATTCATCGTGAGGCAATCTCTGCTAATCGGGGACACCTCATCCGGCCTCCGGCCACCTTCTCCCCATCCGATGCGGAGAAGGAATTATTTTGTGGGACGTTTTCCTAGGGTAGTTCGTTCCTCACAACCCTAGGCTAATTTCCGTTACGCCTTCAGCGTATTTGAATTCGCGTCAATTCGTGCAATTCGTGTCAAAGTTTTCGCGTGTTTGGCGTGGTTCGCGGTTGCAGAAATTATTTCGCCGTTGCATCAG
>CAXUBD010000204.1:1089-1444 GCA_964249225.1 uncultured Verrucomicrobiota bacterium
CACTTTTTTCTTCTCCAACTTTTCCAGCTTCGGCGTATTCACGCCGTTACAGCGACATGGCGGGCGTGGGCGATTTCGTCCTTGGCAATCTGCCGGATTTGATCCGCCAGCAGCGTGACGATGGCGAGAGTTTTGCCGGCGAGGGTCATGAATTCCACGGTGCAGCCCTTGCCGCCTTCGTGGACGAGCACGACCGTGCCAATGTCGTCCTTGGCCAAACCATGTTCGGGCAAGTCGGTTGTCAACACCACGCTGTCGAGTTCTTTGATCATATTCAAATATCCAATGGATACGCCGTGGCTAATGTAGCCGTTTCCGCGTTTTTGGCAATAAACCAAACGGCGCGCACTTCCGG
>CAXUBD010000204.1:1454-5170 GCA_964249225.1 uncultured Verrucomicrobiota bacterium
CTTCCGGCGTGCGGCCATCGGGCGCGGCCAGCGCGCCTTCAATCACAAAATTCCGTCCGAACGGCGTCGGCACGATTTCAACGACTTCATGCTGGCGCGCGTGATTTAGCAACGCCGTGGCGAGTTCTTCCCACGCTTCGATTGTGAATCCGAAACTGCGGAAAAATTCCGCCTTGTGCTGCCCGTCGCGATGCGCGGTTGAAAGCAGATAGTGGGTGATCTTTCTGCTTGGAACTACCGCGCGTTCGGCATTCGGCAATTTCATCTTTACGCCTTCAGTGTATTTGAATTCGTGCGATTCATGTCAGCATCTTCACAACTTCAAATCCTTGTCCGTCACCGCGCCTTTGCGTTGAAAAATCAGGCGAGACCGAGTTGCTTGCGGACTTCGTCGGTGGTGAACGTCGGTTTGCCTTTGTTGCGGGCGCGGGCTTCGAGCAGGTCAAGGTAGTCGTTCAAATCTTCCATCTGCTCGCGCAGCGAACCGATTTGTTTGAGCACGGTTTTCTGCTGCCGTTTCAAAACAGGTTTTTGTGGAGGCGCGCTAATCATAAACGTCTTTCCGGTTGCCGACTTTTTGTATCACAATCCGATCACCAATCACATCAAATAAAACCCGATAATCGCCCATGCGCAACCGAAATCCGGCGTCGGCATTTTGCAATCGCTTGATGTTGCCGTGCAATCCGTGTTCCAGCCGCAGGACCTTGCGGAGGATTTGGTCGGCTTCGCGTTTCGGAAGCGAGCGCAAATTTTCCAGCGCAGTCTCGGCGTATTCCACTTTGTAACGACCGTTTGCCATTGTCTGTGATTGATTGAACTTCAACTTGCGATTGCGCGCAAGGCTCGTTGCATCACAACTTCAAATCCTTATCCGTCACCGCGCCTTCCGACGCGCTGGTGACGTGCGCGGCGTATTTCGCCAGCACGCCGCGCGTGTAACGCGGTTTCATCGGCTTCCATGCCTGGCGTGGCGCCTGCAATTCTTTCGCGGGAATTCCCAAGGTGATTTCCCGCTTCTCCGCGTCAATCGTGATGGGGTCGCCGTTCCTGACCAGTGCGATTGTCCCGCCGACATACGCTTCGGGCGTGATGTGTCCCACCACAAATCCATGGCTGCCGCCGGAAAAACGGCCATCGGTGATCAAGGCCACGTCTTTGCCCAGGCCGCGACCCATGATCGCGGAAGTCGGGGACAACATTTCCCTCATGCCCGGCCCGCCGCGCGGCCCTTCAAAGCGGATCACCACCACGTCGCCTTTCTTGATCGTGCCGTCGAGAATTTTTTTCATCGCGGCTTCCTCGGAATCAAACACGCGCGCTGTTCCCGCAAACCGGAGTCCTTCTTTTCCCGAAATTTTCGCAACTGCCCCCTCTGGCGCAAGATTGCCGCGCAGGATGACGAGGTGACTGTCCTTTTTGATCGGCTGGTCGAACGGCTGAATAATTGTCTGATGCGCCGGATACGGTTTCACGTCGCGCAACGTCTGCGCCATCGTCTCGCCGGTGACGGTCAAGGCGTCGCCGTGCAATAATTTTTTGTCGAGTAGGATGCGCATGAGCGGACGGATGCCGCCAATGGCGACGAGTTCGGACATCAAATGCTTGCCGCTCGGTTTGAGATCGGCGAGCACGGGAACGCGTTTGCCGATGCGCGTGAAATCGTCAATGGTCAGCTTCACCCTCGCGGCGTGCGCGATGGCGAGCAGATGCAGCACGGCGTTCGTCGAGCCGCCGAGCGCGATGACGACGGTGATGGCGTTCTCAAACGCCTGCTTCGTGAGGATGTCGAGCGGCTTGATGCCGCGCCGCAACATTTCCATGACGGCGGCGCCCGCGCGACGGCAATCGTCCATCTTCGCGGGCGAAATGGCGTTTTGCGCGGAGCTGTTCGGCAGACTCATGCCGAGCGCTTCGATGGCGGAGGCCATGGTGTTCGCCGTATACATTCCGCCGCACGAGCCCGGACCGGGAATGGCGCATTGCTCGACGGCGAGAAATTGTTCGTCGGAAATTTTTTTGTTCGCGTGCGCGCCGATGGCTTCAAAGACGGAGACCACGTCGAGCTTGCGCGTGTCGCCGGTGATGCAGCCGGGCAAAATCGTTCCGCCATAAACGAACACGGCCGGACGATTCAGCCGCGCGATGGCCATGAGCGCGCCCGGCATATTTTTGTCGCAACCGCCGATAGCCACAAATCCATCCATGCCCGCGCAGCCGACGACGGTTTCAATCGAGTCGGCGATGACCTCGCGCGAGACGAGCGAATATTTCATGCCTTCGCTGCCCATCGAGATGCCGTCGGAAATCGTGATGGTGTTGAAAATGATCGCCTTGCCGCCGCCGGCGTTCGCGCCTTTCTCGGATTCGAGCGCGAGCTTGTCAATGTGCATGTTGCAGGGCGTGACGTTGCTCCACGTCGAGGCGATGCCGATGATGGGCTTGGCAAAATCTTCCTTCGTGAAGCCGACGGGATAAAGCATGGCGCGCGCGGCGGCGCGTTCATCGCCATCGAGCAAAAGGCTGGAATGCGGACGCAAAGAATTTTTATTCGCGGAAATTTTCTTTTTCATTTTGGAAATTTTGCCATTCAAAACGTGCGGCGGCAAGTCGCGGAGTTTGAGATTGAAAGTGGCGGCGGAGTGCGTCACAGTTTGATTTCGGTGGAGAGATGGCTGAGTGGTTTAAGGCACACGCCTGGAAAGCGTGCGTAGGTAACACTACCGTGAGTTCAAATCTCACTCTCTCCGCCAGTTCAATTTTATATGATGTTCGCCTGGTTTTTTACCGGAGGCACATTACAATTGGAATTAAATCTCCTGCACCACGTCTTCGGTTTCATAACGCACCTTCGCCAGGCCGGCATATTTGTCACTTGCGGAGCGGTAGCCGAGCGCACACGCAACAACTGTCGCGTAACCGCTGCCGTTCAAATTCAAAACCTTGTCATATTCAGCGGGAACAATTCCTTCCATCGGACAAGCGTCCACGTCGAGAATTGCCGCGCACGTCATCAGATTTCCCAGCGCGATGTAAGCCTGGCGCGCCGCCCATTCGTGCGCGACTTTTCCGCGCGGGCCATTGACGACATCGCCGAGCATCATGTCACGATAGGGATTAAACGCGCCGTCAGGCAGCTTGCGCACATCCGTGGTGCGCTTGATGAAACGATCCACATCCGCCTCCTTCATTTCCGTGCGCGCGGTGAAGACGACAAAGTGCGACGCATCCACGACCTGCTTCTGTCCCCATGAATGTGGTAACAGTTCGAAACGCTTGGCCGGATTGCTGACGACCAGAAATTTATACGGCTGCAAACCGTAGCTCGTCGGTGTCAACACCAACGCTTGCTCCAACGTCTGCCAGGTTCCGGCGGGTATTTTTTTGGTCGCGTCAAAAAACTTGGTGGCGTAGCGCCAGTTCAGGGCTTCGAGAAGTTGCGCGTTGGTCAGGTTGCTCATGGTTAAAATATTTTTATTTCTTCGCCGGTGAAAATGACACAAGTTTTCCAAAATGCAAAGCAGCCAATCGCTCAATATCCGCCGCGCCACCGCCGAAGACCTCGATGCGCTCAAAACCATCTGGTCTTCCATGCGATTGCCGGCGGATGATCTGGGCCGGCGCCTGACGGAATTTCAATTTGTTTTATATGTTTGGGAGTTCTCGGTCTTGTTTTGATTTCTTATCGTCGGCAGCGCCGCATTGCTCCATAGCGA
>CAXUBD010000205.1:0-5169 GCA_964249225.1 uncultured Verrucomicrobiota bacterium
GGCCCCAGCACCGTGCTGCAATTCAACTTTCCACCACAATATGGCAGCCAGGCGACGACGGCCATTGACAGTGTCACGCTGATCCCGATGCCCACAATCACCAGCCAGACTTACGGTGGAAGCACGATGGGTTTAACCATTGCGGGTGTCCCCAATGCCAATTACGCGGTGGAGCGCACCTTCAACCTCAAGCCGCCGGTCAACTGGGCGCCGCAGCTTACCAACACCACCGCTGCCAATGGAGTTGGTGGTTTCTTAACCACGATCAATCTCGCCACGAATAATTTCTGGCGCGTCCGCTATGTGCCCTAGTCCGGCGTAAATTTCTCGACAATGGGAAATTCAATGGCATTGTCCACCGTTTCGGAAAATGCATGCGCACCTAAAAGTTCCCTGAACCTGAAACTCTAGATGAAAAGCCCATTGATCAAACTCCTGTCCGTCCTTGCCGCCTGTGGCGTTGCCACATCGGCTTACAGTCTTACCATCATTCCCACGTTTGACAGTTCGATCACCGGTGCCACCAACGCCGCCGCCATCGAGGCCGCCATCAATGGTGCCATTCTTGTTTTGCAGTCCAACCTCGTTGACCATGTGACAGTGAACGTGACGTTTGCGAGCGACGAGACGGTAGGCTTGGGACAAAGTTTGACGTTCGGGGATGACGTGGCCTACTCGGATTTCCTTGCCTCCCTTAAAAACCATGCGGCCAGCGCGCGGGACGCCATTGCCTTGAGCAGATTGCCCAACAGCCCCACCGATCCGGTGATCGGCGGGACGCAGATTCACCTCACGACGGCGCAGGCCAGGATGCTGGGGCTCGACAATTCATACACAGGACCTGATTCCACGGTAAGCTGCAAGATGTCCCTGATGAATTTCACCAGGCCGCCCGCTGATCCCACAAAATATGACCTGCAACAGGTGCTGGAGCATGAGCTGGACGAAGTGTTGGGGATTTCCAGTGGACTGCCTGACACCAGCGAAGTCTGGCCAGCAGATTTGTTCCGTTACACGACCAACCTTGCGCGCACATTTACGACCAGTGGCGACGACGCCTATTTTTCCACTGACGGCACCAACCTCATCGCACGCTATAACATGGATGCTGGCGGTGATTATGGCGACTGGTGGAGCGTGAACTTTCCGACCAACTGGTCGCCGGTGACCGGCGATACAATCAACTTTCCGCAAGTTCAAGACGCCTTCAGCGGTCCCGGCAACGCCTTGGATTTGGGCACCGCCGAACTAGCCATCCTTGATGTTGTCGGCTGGACGCTGGCCGCCGCGCCCGTTGCGCCACCCGCGCTCTCAATTGTCCGCAGCGGCGCGAACCAGTTCACACTTTCGTGGACGAACACTGCGAGCGGTTATGTGCTGCAAGAACGCACCAACTTGATCTCCGGCGCATGGGCGTTCTCCACCACCGGCGCCGCCAATCCCGCGGTCATCGGCTCAACCACCGTGTTGAAATTCTACCGGCTCTACAAGCCGGCGGTGTCTGGTGAACAACCGATGCATCACGTTGCCACCGTTCCCGTGACGCATGGCCCCATGACCATCACCATTCGCAGACTCCAGCCGCGCTGACCTTGATCGGATTGGAAACCAAAATTTCTCGACGCGGTTGCGAAATGGAATGTTAGGCCTGATCCGTTATGACCGCGTTACGTTCATTACGTTTCATGTTGCCCTGCCCCGCCAAAAAAATTGCGGGCGGCAGACAACGAAGTCTCCAGAGAAGTTGTCCGCCGCCCGTTGCCGGAAACATTCCGGTCAAGTGTCCCTTTAAAAATTGAACCCGCCCCTGCCCGTGCCCAGGCAGGGGGCGGGAGATTGCCGGCGAAAAAAACAAAAACCGCCGGTAACCCAAGGTCGTTTCGTTCAGGTGGACATGATGGATTGGCTGCCGCACCAGTTGCTCGCGCCGGTGCTGCCACCGATCGCCCGCGCCCGAACGGCATACATTGTGCCGGGCGCCAGGTTGGTCAGCGCAATCCGCCGCGCCTGCGGTGAGATGCACGCTTCCACCCACGTCTTGCCGCCGTCCGGGCTGACCTGCACCTGATATGACCGGGCGTTCGTCACCGGCAACAGGCGCAGCAGCAACTGCGTGGAGCCGAAATTATTGAGGCTCGTGATCACGGTGTCCGCCAGCGGACTGCTCGTGCGGTTGTTGCTGGCCGGCAGATAACCGCTGCTCAACAACAGTTCCAGATCGCTGGCCGCCACGATCTCCACGATGCTCGCGTCGCCGTTCAAGGCTCCCAACAGTGCGACTTGCGCCTTGCTTTTGGCGGCGGTTTCAACCGTGCCGCCGGTGATCGTCGCGGCCAGCTTCGCGCTGAAGTCGTCCGTCAACGAGGTGATTTGCGCAGGCGTGAACGGCAGGTTGACAAACTTGGCCGGGTCAAGATTCGTTGACACGTTGTAACTGAACTTTACCAACTGCGGCCCGGGATATTTGTTGAAATCCCGCAGCACATATATTTTACCCATATATTTTCTTTCCTGGATTTTTCTAACCCTCTATCGCGATTAAACCACGGTGAAGGTTCTGAAAATAAAGTTAGCATCGGCCATGCCAACTTTTTTATCAGCATCTTGCCCGCAATTACATGGAAAAAATGGCGGGAAACGTCACCGCGCTTGTAGAGTTGGTCACGGGGCTTTGAAGAAACGTCACGGCGCTTCAAAGAAAGGTGACGGCGCTTCAAAGAAAAATTACCGCGCGGTAAGTCAACGTCGCCAACCTTCAATGAAAAATGATGTCGCTGCGAAGAAACGTGAGGGAATTTGGCAACTTTGCGGCGCCTGGAAAAATCAAGCGCATCGGCAACGATGTGGTCTTTTATTTTATTTACGGTCGAATCAATCCAATTCGTGGGGCACCGGAAGATTACGTGTCAAACTACCAACATCACGACCAATAGTTCTGGCAATGGCACACAGTTTCTTGAAGGAAGGATTGCGCTGGCCTCTTTCCACGCCGCCGATATAGCTGGGATCAGTATTCGATTTCAAAGCAAGGTCTTCTTGAGATAAGCCTTTTGTCTTGCGCGCCTCTCGAATCCGATGGCCAAGCACTTGCAATGAAGTCGGTTTTTTCAACCCTTGAAGGCTCAACTACAAATAGATTTTGCGTCCAGTGACTATATCCACTATTTTTTCCTTGAATTATTTTTCTAAACCCGATAAAAAGGATTGCAACTCGAAGGTGTCCTTCAAAGGTTTTACGAGGGCATTGGAATTCGAGGGAAAAGCAAAATAAAACTATGAAAGCCGCGGTTAAAATCGTCGGGAGGCTGATAGTGGGTTGTGTTCTCGCCTGCTGCCTGTCTCGTTTCACAAGTCAAACCTTCGCCATTGAAGGACTTCATGTCTCAATTCAGTCGTCCAATGCTGTGCTGTCTTGGCCGAGCGTGGGTGATGGTAGTGAAACTTACATCGTTCAATATCGGAACACACTGACATCAACGGACTCTTGGGCGACTCTCACGGACAATCTCTCCGCCGATTCAGGGACAAACATAACTTCCTTTGTTGATACCAATCTTGTTCAATTCGGTTCGACCGGCAGTGGCGGTACGAATAGCGGTGGTGGTGGAGCTCCGATGCCAGGTGGAACCAATTACACTTCGGGCGGCACCAATGGAACACCGGGTACAGGTTTCTACCGGGTCGTGCGCGACGGCGCACATTTGTTTGGGATCACCAATGGCATGACCCTTTCGGGAGTTGTCCGCATTCCGGTGGAATTGGCGAATGGCAGCGGAACTGTTTCAACGATGAGTTTGACGGAAGATGATTCTCCCGTCGTAAATTCGATTCAAAACGGCCCATTTAATTCGCCCCTCGCATTGATTGTGGATACCACGCAAATGAGCAATGGCGTGCATGAAATCTCGGCCAATGCCCGCTGGGATGACACCAACGGCGGCTTGTGGGAAGCCGATTCTCCGCCGGTGTCCGTAACAATCTCGAATGAAATTTCCTTTCCTAACTGGATGCCGTCGTTCGGGGAACTGGATAATTCTTTGCTAATCCGGGCGACTTCGGCGCATACCAACGTGGATTGGACGATTGATGTCTATGACAGCACGCATTCTTACATCGGAACGTTTGGCGGTCATTCGGATGATGGAGACATCGAGGTTGTCTGGAATTTGATCGGGCCTGATAGCGTGGCGCACACGAACGACGCATTTTTCACCTTTTTTGTGACGACTCCTTTCAGCGATCCGCCCACGCCGCCGATTTATAAAATCACCGACCCTTGGACAGCAACGGGTGCGTGGGCAATGGCAGTCCAACACGCATTTGATTTTATTACCGACCACGAAACTTTATATGAGGAATTAAACGGCTTCGGTGGTGCTGGAAAAAGCAATGGCGGAGTAAAACCCCCTTCAGACGGAGATGGAAATCCATTTACATTAGATTTTGAAACAGGCAGCGAGTATTCCGATTGGTCAACTTTTAGAACCGCACTATACGATCCGACCACCAGAAATCTTGTTTATTTTGGACATGGCGGGCCTTCTGGAATCGGCTACAATTCTCACGATACAAACGTATTTATTCCTGCAAAAGAAATTGCAAATATCCTTCACACTATTCCTGCCGGACAAACTAACCGTCACGGCTTCCGATTTGTGTTTCTGGATGGCTGCTCCACGGGAAAAGGCACGTTGCCAGAATCTTTCGGAATAATTCATAGGGAAAATGTTCCGTCTATTGACTACTACAACGCCTCTTTGCGTCCTTCATGTTTTTGCGGCTGGAGCGCGGATAAATATGTTGGCTTTATCAGTGGGTCGGCAATCAATTATGACCATGTAAATTTCATCAGCCACATTCAACTTGATATGCTGCTAAATGGCGCAACGATAGCTGACGCCATTCAATACGCAGCTTCACAACCAGATGTGTCTTATGTTTTCACAAGTCAATTCAAACTTTACGGATGCGGGGATTTATCATTTGGAGCTTTCAATAATTGATGTTATGCCCATTACACCAATGATTCATTTGACCGCTGCATTTTCTAATGCGGTGCTTGTCGCCATCATGCCGCAAATTTCTGATTTTTCCAAAAAATTGGATTTGCCGATTCCGCAGCCAATAACTTTGAACCAAGTGGTTGAATTCAAACAATCGCCTTTGAAG
>CAXUBD010000206.1:0-540 GCA_964249225.1 uncultured Verrucomicrobiota bacterium
ATGATGCTCTCGCCCGCGCGCGGCGCGACGTAAATCTCCCAATCCTTCTTCGCGTTGATGCGGACACCGCCCCACGCGGGGTTCCACGAGTTCGGGCCGTCCCAGATCGTTCCATCCGGTCGGAAGTTCCCGCCCACGCCGGTCATGATGTTCAATATGGATGGAAAGATGACGGGCAGATCATCGTTGCGCGGCAGCGTGGATGAATTCGGCGCGATGTTCACGGCGTTGCCGGCGGTCAAATTGACATAAGCATCCGGCGCGTAATCAAAATAATGAAAGGACAGCGGCGCAAATTTTCCCGACGGAATGTTGTTGAATTCGCCGTTGGGATTCCGCACTTCCTGCAAGTTGATGTTGTTGGCCGCATTCACAGTCCAGCCGCCGGAAATCAAACTCAATGCCAGTTGCGCATCCGCTCCCGTGCCGGCGCTGCCGGAAGAATTGGGATCAAGAACATAATTCCCCCCGGCATCGGTCAGTGGATTGCCATTGGCATCCATTTTCGCTCCGGCGTAAATTTGTCCGCTGCCATTTGCG
>CAXUBD010000206.1:550-3134 GCA_964249225.1 uncultured Verrucomicrobiota bacterium
GGCGATCACCGTGACGTTGCCAGCCTGCGGACCAAAAGCGCCCGTGCCCGCATCCGTCGTGTCCGTTTGCGACGGCATGAAACTCGTCACGTTCCCGCCGGCGGTGATATTCACATCGCCACCCGCTTCCGTGCTGATGCCGCCGACGCCTAAATTTTGGTCCACTTGGTAAAACGGATCGCTGCTCGAAGTGGTGACGTTGTAGGTGTAACCGGCGTCGTAGGTGCCGGTGTTGACATCGCCTTTGTGCGCCCAAGCCGTGATGCTGCCGCCGGGAGTGATTCCATTTCCAGTCGTACGCACAAAACCGGAACCCACCAAAATACTTTGGCCCGCTTCGAGATTAATGTTGCCCATCGCCGTTTGAATGGAGCCGCTCCCCGTTCCGCCGAAAGCCGGATCGCCGCCCAGATAAATATTTCCCGCGCCGTAAGTGACGGAATTATTGTTGAAATCATAACCGGCCTGGAGCGAGACGGACCAGTTGTTTGCATCCGTGATCAGCGAACCGTCCACAAAAGTGATGTTGCCGCCGGCTTGCAACGAAACCCGGCCGCTGCTGCGACCGCCCGCGCTGCCGGTCAAATCCCAAGTCACCCCGCTGAACGGCGTGAACGAACCGTCGCCATTCACGATGCCGTCGCCCACAAAAATATTTCCCGAAGCCTTCAACAGAATTTGCCCGGCGGTGACATTTTGAAACTCGCTGTTGACGTTCACGTAAAACACGCCGGAGCCGCTGCTGCCATCAATCGTTCCGTTATTGTCCGGCGGACTCGAACTGGTCGTGCCCAGCACGATGTCCAGCGGGTCGAGCGAAAAAACTCCGCCGCTCCAGCCCGTCTGCGCGGTGGCATCAACGGTGGATTTCAAAGATAAAATGTTCGGCGCGCTGATTTCGACATTACCGCCGTTGCCGCCGCTTGCACCGCCCGTCGTGACAATTTCACTGCCGGCGTTGTCGCCGAAATTATTTTCCGATTTCAACGTCACGTTGCCGCCGACGCTGCCGCCGGATGAATTATCTCCTTGCGCCAGGATTTTTGAATCCGCGCCGAGATCGAGCGAATCGGACGCGACCAATTCAATCACGCCGTTTTGATTTTGCACCGAGTTCGCCTGGATGAGGCCATTTTGATTCACGACTTTTGCCTGCAACGAAATCGTCCCGGCGTCGGCCACGAGCTTGCCGTCGTTGTTCACCGAACCGCCGGGCAATGTTACTTGCATGCTCATGCCGCGTCCGTCCGGGCGTTCGCTCAACAACACCGTCTGGCCGGACGCGAGGCCGATGCTGCCGTCCGGCGCGTCAATCGTCCCGTGATTTTCAACGTGGTCGGCGATGAGAAAGGCCGAGCCATTTTGCCCGACGCTGATCTGTCCATAATTCACGATGCTTGCCAGCGGCGGCGGGCCGTTGAATTCCCAACTGCCGCCCGCGTTTTGCGGTGGCAGGCAATTCGCCGTGGAAACGATCAGGCCACCGGTTTTGACAAACGAATTCGGGCCGAAATAAAAACCGGACGCGTTCATCAGCACGACGATGCCGTTGGCCTGCAGGTTGCCGTAAATCTGCGAGGCGTTTGCGTCGTGAATGTTGTTGATCACGACGGAATAGGCATTGGGCTGGTTGAAAATGGTGCTCTCGCCGGCGGCGATGTTGAAACTCTGCCAGTTCAACACCGCGCTGTTGCCGGTCGTGATGGTGAGATGCGTGCCGCTCGTCAGTGCGCTGGCCGAGCCGGACGCAACGGTCAGGCCGGTCGGATTGGCCGGCGCAGGGATGGCCGCGCCGCACAAAAATATCGCGGCGACAAGCCGGCGGAAATTAATTTTGCCATTAAAAAACATAGCCTCAAAATTTTGAAACGAGTTCCAATTTTAATCCGGCGGCGATTGGCCGGACGTTACAAAATGGTGAAATGTGGTTGGTCATGATTTTTAGAATTGCGCGCCGACGCCAAAGTAAATGTGGACATCACCGGCGCGCGTCGTCGTGGTTGCAAGCAATGGAAATGCGACGGTCAATCGGGCGTCGAGATGGTTGCCAATGTTGGCCGTGAGCGTGCAGCCGACGCCGCAAAATTGTGCGCGGCCAGAATTGGATGCTGACGTTTGATCGAGCAGGTAAATTTCGCCATAATCCAGGAAGACCGAACTGCGCAGCCAGAATGGTATGTCACCGTCAACCATGCCAATGTTCATCAACGGCGTCTGTGGTTCGATGCTCATGCGCCAGCCAGTGTCGCCATTGGCCTCACCATCAGTGTAACCGCGCACACCGGTGACTCCGCCCATCACAAATTGTTCATTGCTGAACAACGCGCCGTTCGCCCACTGGCCATCAGCGTGAAGTTTCAACGACCAATCCTTGTAAAGATTTTGCACTCGATCCGCGCCAAGTAGCACCGTGATGTAATGGTCATGAACATTTGCGTTCCCGGCAACGGAGGACAATCCGCCGTGAGTGAGGTTGGTTCCGACTTGAGAAGTTCCATTGATGGCGGCGAGGTTGAAGTTCGCCTGCGCGTTGAAAAAAGTTGTTCCCAAGTGATCCGGTATTGAGCCGTTCAATCCGACATTC
>CAXUBD010000206.1:3144-5164 GCA_964249225.1 uncultured Verrucomicrobiota bacterium
ATGGAAAATATTCCACCGAAGTGTAGAGAGGCTTTTGTTTCAGTGGCGAAGGGGTGATAGAAGTGACAATACCTCCTGGGGCACTGGAGTCAGGCTGTTGCAAAATGAAAAAAAACTCATTGGTGTTAAAACTAATGTTTTGGTAGTGCTTGAAATCAATGCCCAACGAAAAAGTAGAACTGATATCTTTGATTTGCGGTAATGGCATCGAAAATTTCATGCCGACGTCTTCGTTTAAAGTGATGTTCTGACCGGCGCTGTTGGACGTGACGTTTACCGGCCTATAAACAATTCCACCGGGCGTGGTTAATGTGGGCGAATTGGTTAAACTCCCGTTCGGTCCCTTTTGCACGCCCGTGTCCGTGGTCGAGCGGCTCGCGAAAAAATTCAGTTCCGGCCGGCCCGATGGCGGCGGCAGATTGAACTTATGCGTGATCTCGTCGTAGCCGAACCTACCGGGATTCGCATCAATGCGTTCCTGCGTGGAAACAAAACGTCCCAGCGGCATCCGGTAATACGCGCTGTAATTCGCGATGAGCGGCACGTCGAACGGCGTTGTATTGTATTGCTCCTGCGATTTCAATTGCTGCCATGCGAAGCTGTATTGCAGTCCGACTTGATGTTCCAAATCCCACAAGTTGTCGTATTGCGCGTTGAAGTTGACGCGCAAGTCCGGCGTATTCGGCGTGGCCTGATTGTTGACTTCCACGCGCGCGTGTCCGGGAAAACGATCCTTCACCTTCAGCGTGAGTTCGCTCGTGCCGGGTTCGAGGCCGGGACCGATGACGGGATAAATCTGACGGTCGCGACTCGCGTTGGCCAGATCCAGTTCGCGCTGAAAAACGTGCGAGTTAAGCAGCATGTTCGTGTGCAGGCTCGGCAGCGCGCTCATGATGTTGCCGGAACTGAACCAGCGATTGCCGGTCACGTTGATCGCGGCGAGCCGGCCTTCGGTCACTTTTACTTTCACGGTGGCGTTGGTGAGTTTTTGCGGCGGCAACGCGACGCCGACGGTCACGAATCCGCGTTCGCGATACGCCATCTGCAAATCGCCGAGTGCGGCGCGGATGGCGTCGAAGGTCACGTTCGTGCCGAAAGCGGCGGGCACATTCGTCAAAATGCCGCCGATGTCCTGCGGCTTGAGAATGGAGTTTCCGGCGACCAGATATTTTTCCACCGTGAAGTGCGGGCCGTTCGTGGCAATGTCCACGACATGGATTTTCGTTTTTCCGGGCGATGCCGCCAGTTCCTGCGTTTTTTTAATCAACGCCGCGCGCGCGGCGGCTTGCGCGGGCGAATCGGCGGAATCCTGCGCCAAAGCCGCCGGCGCGGTCACGAGCGTAGCGATGAAATCGCGCTGCTCCGACCAGGACGTCGCCCCAAAATCCTTCGGGCTGCCGAAGCCGGCATTGTTGACCAGAATATCGACGTGACGGTCGTGCGCGGTCAATTGCAGCAGCGCGCAGCGGCTGGAGAGACTGTCCGGATGCGATTGAACGGCAAGCCGCGTAAATTTCTGGCCGAGCGGTTCGTTCGCGCCAAAAAAAATCACCGGCGGCGCGGAGCCATGCGGCACGAATTCAAGCTGGTGCCATTCGGAAACCGTGAGCAGGCCATTGAGGTATTGCGGCTGCACGGTAAAAAATTGCAGCTTTAAAATTCCCAGCTGGCTGGAGCGCACGCCCGCGCCCGCGTTGCCGGCGGCCACCAATCCATCGCCCGCATTTAATTCGCGCGCCGCGCCGCCGTGCCGCCAGTAGCCGACGCCTTCGACCACGCGCGCCACGACCCAGCCGCCGGCTGGCGGCGTCCATTCGCCGGAAGGCCGCAACGTGATTTCTTGAAGGATGAGATGTCGTTCCGCCGTCATCTGAAGGCCAGAGGATGCAGCGGCCTTGCGACCAACACGTTTCCGGCATGTCACGATTCGGTGACAAGCGGAAATTCGCGTTGTCCGCAAAGTGTGTTGCAGCATTAAAAAAATTCCGCACCCGCCGGAGTTCGTTACGCCATAAAAAAC
>CAXUBD010000207.1:0-5139 GCA_964249225.1 uncultured Verrucomicrobiota bacterium
CGACATTGGCGATCTGCTGCCAGGTGGTCGCGCTGTCCGGGGGATTTTTCTTCCACGATAACTTCACCTTCGACGTGTTGACCCAAACCATTGAGATGCCGACCTGGTCGGTGAGCGGCTGCGGCAATTTGTCCTGCTGATAGCGCAGGACGGCCTTGGGAAAAGTGACCGCCTCATTGTCGCCGATGGAATGGGAACCACCGTCGAACCAGCCTTTGAGCCATTCGTTGAAAAGCTCAAACGCGCTGCTTTCGATTCCCATCTCGCTGACCGCCGGTGAATTCATAAATTCACACGATAAGGTGGAAGCAGGTTGTCGTAGGGGAAGTCCTGGCGGACGGCCACCACTAGCGATGCTTTTTCAAAATCGCATGAAGCCGGTCGGGATAGGCGGAACGCAGCAAGGCGCGCCACGCGGCGACGACGGCCTTGAGCCATACTTCCGCCACCGCCTCGTTCAACTCGCCGGACAATCGGTTGGCGATGTATTTTGCGATGTGCGGTTCCAATGCCTCGCGCGCCTTGCGCTCGCCGTCCGTGGGATCGGGCGTCAGCAACAAGTGGGAAATGAAACGCGCCACTTCCTCGTCCGTCTTTCCCCAATCGCGCGCGTCCTTGCGCTTGGCAAGCTCGTCCGGGTAGGGAAAATCTTTTTCGTTGTCTGTCTGCAAAGTACCCTGCACCGATTCCAAGATCATCGCCTCGAAATTTTCCACCGGCTGCATTAACAAACTCAAGCCGCGCGTCTGGACAATTTCTTTCGGCGTCAACGCGGCGGCGGCGGCTCGCGCCGTGTCCAAGACTTTGTCCGGTGTGTTGAGCGTGAAGGGCGAGCGCATCTTCAAGCTCAACGCCGTCCCGACGATTTCGGCGCTCACCGTGTTCACGAACGGCTGGATGAATTTTCGTTCCTCTGGCGCGGCAATCGCCAGCAGCGTCCGCAACGCCACCTGCCGCGCCTGGGCGATCCACAAGTCCGCCGCGAGCGCCTCCTGCATCGCCAGCGGAATGTCGCGTTTGATTTTTTGCGTGCGACCGATGACGCTCTCGATGTTGGATTCAATCTTGAACATAAATGGCAGGCATGGCTCACGCCTTTCGCAACAGCACGCTTCGATACAGCCGTTGTCCCTGCGCGATGACATCCCACGCACGGCCCAGCTTGTCGCTGACCTGTTTGGGACACCACGTTTCGCCGGCGATGATGAAGCGCAAATTGAATTTGCCATCTATATTTTCATCCGGCGCGAGGTCCACGATGCAATCGCCGGTTTCAATTTCGTTGAACTGCTTGACCGCGCTCATCGTGGACGCCTGAACCAGATGGACGAAACCTTTCACGCACCTTTGATTTTGAGTCGGCGTGCCTTGCGGCGTTTGTGTCACATCATCCAGCGGCGTGTCCGGCGGATACTCGTCCCATGAGAGCGTGATGTCCGTCCCCGACTCGGCGAGGTTCTCATGGACCCGCTGCAAAATGAATTCCAGGTTCGATCTCATCGGTTCAAAAAATTTCGTAGGCGTTGTTTAGAAACAACCGCAGCCAGAATTTTTGTTCGTCGGTCGGGTTGCCTTCATAGATCAGGACGCTTTTCACATAACCGAAAAATCCGGCGATGGGATCGCCCAGTTGAACCGGACGCTCCATTCCCGCCGTCGTGCCGGTGAAGGTGGCGGCGGCCACGTCCGCGCCGTTGATGCGCGATTTTAGAAACGATGAGATATTGGCTTCCTGTTCCAGCAAATACCAGCCGGGTGTCAGCGCGCCGCTCAATATGGTTTCGCCCGCGAACATTCCCTGAAATTTGCCGCCGTTCATGGACATGAAAAAATCATCCGGGTCCAATGCCTGTCCGCCATAGGCTGTCGAATTGGTGTAGGTATTGCCGTTCCGACTGTCAGCCACGGGCTGGTCCAGAAAGCCGCTGCCCAGCAACCCGCCGTTGGCGGCGAAGCCGAACGGGAATGCGACGGCAAAAATGCAATGCGTGTCGGGATTAAAGGCGCTGGCCGCGCTGACGAGGGCGTTGCCCGGTTGCAGGAGAACTGCCGGCCCCGGCTGACCGCCAACCAATGTTTCCTGTGTGACCAAATCCACCACGGCATTTTCCGCCAGGGTCGGCGCGGAAGGAGAAAGCGAAGTGGCGATGACAAAGGCAAGGTCATCCATGCGCCAGTTGCCCGACGACGCAATACCCGTCCCGCCTGAACCATAGACGCGCAGCGACGAAGTCTGGCCGGGATTCAGGTTGAGGGAGAGATTGGCAAAGGCGACCGCCGCCCAGGTGCTGTTGTTCAAAACGGTGACTTGACCGAGCAAGGTGAAGTTTGAAACAAAACCGTCCGAACTCGCATACAAGGAAAGCGTCGTCGGTCCGCTGGAAGTCGAGTATGAGCCGAACGAAACGTTGGTGAGGGTTATCGAATAAGGCAAAGCAGAGAGGGTCAAGGCCATGCTGAAAAAAGTTGATGACGACAGGTTGAGCGCACCGCTGGCGGCGTCCACCGCGGCGTTATCCCCGCCCGACGCGGCAAAACCCGCCGCCGTGGTGTAACCGGCAGAATGTGAAGTGCTGCTTAAAAATACGGGACTCGTGCCGGTATTGTCGCCCCGCGACAAGTCGGCCAGAACCAATCCTGTGAAAGGATTGATGGCGGGCTGCGCGGGCGTAGCCGTGTTCAAGTTCCAATAGACCGCGTTGATCAGGCCCGTTGCCGGGGCGAGGGCCAGATCGTTTCCGTTGCCCGATTCATCCGGCCATGATTCCACCGGCTCGCCGTCGTCCAAATCAGCCAGGTTCTCCGCGCGCAGCCAGCATTTCAATCCGGTCACGTCCGTGGGATTGAACAGATGCCAGCCGTTCGCGCGCGCCGCCAAACCGTCCAGCGTCAGTTGCAAAGCATTGTTGGAAAAAAATTGAAAGGCGCTGCTTTGCGCGGCCGGGGGATTCCCGAAAAACTGACCGTGATATAACGCGCCCTTCGCGTCCAGACTCGCCACGCGATCAGTCCCGATATAAAAATCCAGTCGCGGCACGACGGAGCGCGTCGGCGCACCGGCGACCAGATTGAACGTCCAGGTCGCGCCGGTTTCATCCAGCCACAGGATCGGATAACCGGCGGCGATAAATTCGATCTGCAAAGTTCCGCGCGGGCCATTTGCGTCGGGTGTATAAGCAATGATTGCGCGCGAAGCCGAAACGCCGGATTGGGTTTCGCTGAAGGTTTGATTGGCAGGGTTGTAATTGTAGAGCGGCAAGGAAACACCGCTCGCGTCCACATACACAATTTGCATCGGCAGCGTCGCCGCAATCGCCGGCGCTGAACCCTGGCCGCCGTCCCGGATATAATACTGCGCGTCGAAGGCCAGCTCCTCGGTGAAACCACCGTCTTCGTTCTTGCTCGCCCGGTTGCGGTCGCCGATGGTGACGCCGTAAAAAGTTTCCCGATGCCAGTTGCCGGAATCTTCGTCCGTCCAGACGATGTCCAGGACGTAGGTGTTCTCGTCGGGGATGATGCCCTCCAGGTTGTCGAGGTAGAGCGCCCAGACGCGCTCGATGGAAATTTCAAACTGCGGCAGCAACGGATGCTTTTTGGGATAGGCCGCGCCCGTTGGCCGCGTTTCAACTTTGATCCAGCGGTCGGCCACGCGCAGGTTTTGCGCCGGCACGCCCGACCACACCGGCGAATCAAGATCCGGCGTGCCGTCGGCGTTGGCCGGATAAAGCGTCAGGACGCTTTCAATCAAACTCCACGCCGTCCATCCCATGCTGCTCTGATTCATGGCGTCAAACGGGAAATCAACGTGGCGAGGCGGGACTGCCCGTGTTGATGTAAAGGCCGCTGATGTTGATCTCCGCCGTCGCAATCGGCGCGTCCACTTTCATCTTGGTCATCATCGTCCAAATATCCAGACCCACGACGCCGCCCAGCCAGGAATAAAACGTCTGGTAACTGCCGAACATCGTCGGGTTCTGCAAATCGTAGAGCGCATTTTCCAGGTCAACGACAAACGCCTTTTGTTCGCCGAACGATTCGGACATCGCCCGCATCCGGTAGGAATACGCCGCCACATTGGGCAGCAGCAGTCGCTTGGCCGCCTTGTAAATCAGCACGCCGAAAATTTTCGGATGGGTGATGACCGGCGCGATGGCGTTCAAGTCGGGCGTGAGATAGTAGCCCTCCAGTTCGCCCATCTGCACGAGCGCCCGCACCATCCTGGTCACCGTGTTTTCTTCGTAGCGATGTTTTCCAAGTTTTGAAAAATCGCCCAGCACGGCGCGCACCGGGTCAATCGTCATCCGCAAAGGGGTAACCGAAGCGGACGCGGCCACCGGCACGGCGTCCACGATGTCGAAATAAATGAACCGCGCGGGCAGGTTCAAAATCTGGCCGCTGGCAAACGTCACCTTCCATTGCGCCTGATAACTCCCCGGTGCGTCCGTCTGACCTGTTGTAAAAGTGTAGGCCACCTGGCCGGCAGTCGCGTTGATGATCTGGGCGTTGCCGGACACGGTGGCCAAAGACCCGGCCGGGCCTTGAAAGACGAACTGAACGGTGCAGCCCGTCAAATCCAATGGTGAAGGCGGACTGGTTGAGGGACCGATGTTGATTGTCCCATACAGCGTGTCCGTCAGCTTGGGCAGATTGCCCTGGGCTATGGCAAAATCAGGCATTGATTTTCTCGTCGTCGAAATTTGCCAGCGGCGTCAGTTCGCGCATATCAAAGGCGTTCAACGCGCCGCCGGGAAGCTTGTCGAGCGGCACGGGAATTTTATGGTTCAAAAATAATTCGACCGGCCGGGCGTCCAATTCCTTGCGCTCGGCCCCGAACGCTTCCCAGCCCGGATCGCCCGGTCCGATTTCCAGCCGTTCAAACGGTTCGAGGCGCGCGATTTTTTTCCGCAAATCTTCCGCTGCCTGCGCGGGGCCGCCATTATCCTCCAATGTCTTGAGCGCATCGCGCAATTCCTGGATGCTGCTGCGCGCTCCGTGTTTTTTCAGAAGGCCGCTCAACGCCTTTTGATAAGCCGCCAGTTCCGGTTCGAGCAAATCCAGCGTGCGCATCAGGGCGTAGGCATCCTTGCCGGAAAGAACCGTCAGGCCGCATAGTTTCGACAGCGCGGGCGTGAACGCCCC